>NZ_KB892114.1:0-98787 GCF_000373665.1 Streptomyces sp. BoleA5 | reverse complement strand
CGTCGTCACCCACGACCAGGCCGTCGCCACCGCGGTCGACCGCACCGTCGCCATCCGCGACGGCCGCACCGCCTCCGAAGTCGTCCGCCGCACCAGCGTCGACGACGAGGGCCGCACCACCGTCCACGCCAGCGAATACGCCACCGTCGACCGCTCCGGCCGCCTCCAACTCCCCCGCGACTACACCCACGCCCTCGACATCCGCAACCGCGTCATGCTCGAACTCGAACCCGACCACATCACCATCCGCCCCGACCAACCCGAACAGGACCGCCCGGAGAACGAGTGACCCCAAAGGCACGCCAACTCCTCAGGTCAGAGCCCGCATTGCGAGGACGACCTTGCGGGCGGGGGGAGTCGGCGTCTCACATCCGGTTCACACGGGGTTTGGTCGGATGGGACGACCGGGTCGGCTCCCGGCCCATCCGGATCCCATGGAAAGAGAGATGTATTGATGCGTACCTTGGTCAAGCGCACGCTCGGCACCTCCGCGGTGCTGGCCGCCGCCGCGGCGGCGGCCCTGGTCGGGAGCGTCGAGATCGGCAACGCCGCCGACGGTGCGGAGCACGAGTACACCTCCGTGTACAGCGGACCCTTCGACGTGGCCGGGTGGACGGACTACGCGCGGTGTCTGCGCGAGCACGGCGTCGACGCGAAGGACCCTGACCCGAAGCCGGAAGCGAACACCATGTTCGCGCGCATGGCGGACGGCAGCGCACTGCCGGTGACCGACCCCGCTTTCCAGACGTGCGAGCCGCGTGCGGGCAAGGGGAACACCGTGTCCTTGTACGTGAGCCCGCAGGACATGGAGAAGCACAGGGAGTTCTCGGCCTGCGTGCGTGAGAACGGACTGCCCGGCTACCCCGATCCCGACCCGCGGACCGCCCAGCTGCCGGACGGCACGTCCTTCACGAAGCAGCAGTTCCACGCGGCGGCGGAGGCCTGCCGGGGCCTCGCGCCGCAAGGCCCGGTCGGAGGGTGAGACTCCCCTCGCCACCGAGCGCGGGAGTCGCGCTCCGGTCGGTGCGCCCGCCGGAGCTCGTCACGCCCCTGCGCACAGGTGACGCGTAGCCGCCCTCGGCAGGCGGGCCGAGGACCGTCGACGACCGTGTCCCGCTGCCCGACGGCAGCGGGACACGGAAGCCCCGGAAGGCGGCGCGGCCTCCGCTACTGCCCGACCAGCCCCGCCCGCAGCACCTTCGTGAACAGCACCGTGCCGTCCTGCTCGCGCAGCCGCACCGTCATGTCGCCGGAGTGGCCGTCGATGTCGACCTGCCCGAAGAACTGGTAGCCCTCGGCGGGCGAGACGTTCGATGCCGTCGGCGCCTTCACGAAGACCCGCTCCGGACCGAAGGTGCCGTCCAGCGCGCTCGCCGGGAAGGCACCCGCGTTCAGCGGGCCCGACACGAACTCCCAGAACGGCGCGAAGTCCGTGAACGCCGCGCGCGAGGGCTGGTAGTGCTGCGCCGAGGTGTGGTGGACGTCGGCGGTCAGCCACACCGTGCCCGTGATCCCGCGGTGCTTGACGAACCGCAGCAGCTCGGCGATCTGCAGCTCGCGGCCGAGCGGGGCGCCCGGGTCGCCCTGCGCGACGGCCTCGATGTTCGGCTTCCCCTCCGTGGTGTCGGGAACCACCAGCCCGAGCGGCATGTCCGCGGCGATCACCTTCCACACCGCGCGCGAGCGCGACAGCTCCCGCTTCAGCCACTCCAGCTGCTCCCGGCCGAGGATGCCCTGCGCGTCGTGGGCCTGGTCGTCGGGGGAGTTGGCGTTGCGGTACGTGCGCATGTCGAGGACGAACACGTCCAGCAGCGGGCCCTGCCGCAGCACCCGGTAGACCCGCCCGGCGCCGTCCGGGCGCAGCGAGGAGACGGGGAAGTACTCGGCGAACGCCCGCCGCGCCCGGGTCGCGAGGACGTCCACGCTCTTCTCGGTGTAGCGCGGGTCCGAGGCGGCGATCACCTCGCCCGGGTACCAGTTGTTGCGGACCTCGTGGTCGTCCCACTGGATGACCGACGGCACCCGGGCGTTGAAGCGCCGCAGGGCCTCGTCGAGCAGGTTGTAGCGGAAGTTGCCGCGGAACTCGGCCAGGGTCTCGGCGACCTTGGACTTCTCCGCCGTGGTGATGTTGCGGTAGGCGCTGCCGTCGGGGAGCGCCTGGGTCGCCGCGATCGGGCCGTCGGCGTAGATGTTGTCGCCGCTGCACAGGAAGAAGTCCGGGTCCACCGCGCCCATGGCGTCGAAGATGCGGTAGCCGCCGATGTCGGGGTTGATGCCCCAGCCCTGCCCGGCCAGGTCGCCAGACCACACGAAGCGCACCCCGCCGCGCCGCGCGTCGGGCGCCGTACGGAAGGTGCCCGTGACCGGCTCGCCGGTGCGGCGAGGGTCGTCGGGGTCGGCCAGCAGCACCCGGTAGTGGATCTGCTCGCCCGCCGGCAGGCCGTGCAGCCGGGTGACCCCGGTGAAGTCGGAGCCGGGGCCGACCGCCGGGCCGTGGAAGCGCCGGGTGTGGCGGAACGACTCGGTGGCCGAGGTCTCCACCACCATCCGTGCCGGCCGGTCCGCGCGCACCCACACCAGACCGCCCGACGCCGTCACGTCGCCGGTCTGCACACCCGACGTCGCCGCGGGCCTGCCCGACAGGGCGAGCGCGGGCGCGGCGGCCGCCGGCACCAGCAGCGCCCCGGAGGCCGCGAGCCCGCCCCTCAGCACCGAGCGCCGCCCGACCGCGCTCCCGGATCCGTCCGTCATCCTGACCTCCCAAGTACCGTGCAGGTACGCCGATATGCGTCCGCCGATATGCGTCCGCCAGTGCGTCCGCCCCCGTTCCTACTCGCGCCGTGTTCCGTCGATCCGAACGCCCAGTGAACAACCGCACCGCGCCGCACGGCGGCGCCCATCCGCCCGCACTCCCCACCGGCCGCCCCGCGCGACGAAACCACCTGGTCACCGCGGGCTCCGCCGCCATACGATGGTCCGCAATCAGGCGGCCGCGATCACCCGATCGCCCTACCCGCGCCCCGTTCGCCCTCCCCGGAACGCACCGGCGCCCCCACGATGACTGCAGATCAGACACCGCACGCCTTCCAGGTCGACCTGCGTGGCCTGGTGGACCTCCTGTCCCACCACCTCTACTCCAGCCCCAGGGTCTACCTGCGGGAGCTGCTGCAGAACGGCGTCGACGCGATCACCGCCCGCCGGGCCGAACAGCCCGACGCCCCCGCCCGCGTGCGGCTGCACGCCGAGGGCGGACGGCTGCGCGTCGAGGACACCGGCGTCGGCCTCACCGAGTCCGACGTGCACGACCTGCTGGCCACCATCGGCCGCAGCTCCAAGCGCGACAGCCTGGAGAGCGCCCGCTCGGAGTTCCTCGGCCAGTTCGGCATCGGGCTGCTCGCCTGCTTCGTCGTCGCCGCGGAGATCCGCGTCGTCAGCCGGTCCGCCCGCACCCCGGACGTCCCGCCCGTCGAGTGGACCGCCCGGGACGACGGCTCGTACACCGTCCGCACGCTGCCCGCGCGGGACCACCCCGAGCCCGGTACGACCGTGCACCTGACCGCCCGGCCGGGCGCCGCGGAGTGGCTCGCCGAGGAGCGCGTGCTCGCCCTCGCCAAGGACTTCGGCTCCCTGCTGCCGTACGACGTGCGGGTCGGCGACACGCCCGTCACCGAACGCCCGCCGGTCTGGGAGCGCCCGCACCCCGGGCAGGCCGCCCGCCGGGTCGCGCTCGCCCGGCACTGCCACGAGCAGTTCGGCTTCACCCCGCTCGACGTCATCGACCTCGACGTCCCCCTCGCGGGCGTGCGCGGCGTCGGCTACGTCCTGCCGGCCGCGGTCAGCCCCGCCCAGCGCGCCGGGCACCGCGTCCATCTCAAGGGCATGCTGCTGACCGACCGGGCCGACGAACTCCTCCCGGAATGGGCCTTCTTCGTCCGCTGTGTGATCGACACCGACAGTCTGCGGCCCACCGCGTCCCGGGAGAGCCTGTACGCCGACGAGACGCTCGCCGCCGTCCGCGAGGCGCTCGGCGAACGCATCCGCGGCTGGCTGACCGAACTCGCCGCGGGCGACCGGGAACGGCTCGCCCAGTTCCTCGCCGTCCACCACCTCGGCGTCAAGTCGCTCGCCCGGCACGACGCCGGGATGCTCCGGACGATGCTGCCGTGGCTGCCGTTCGAGACCACCGACGGGCAGCTCTCGCTCGAGGAGTTCGCCCGCCGCCACCCCGTCGTCCACTTCACCCGCACCGTCGAGGAGTACCGCCAGGTCGCGGCCATCGCCTCCGCGCAGGGCATCGGGGTCGTCAACGGCGGCTACACCTACGACGCGGACCTGGTCGAGCTGCTGCCCGCCGTGCGCCCGGGCACCGCCGTCGCCGAACTCGACGCGGACACCGTCACCGCGCACCTCGACGCCGTCGATCCCGCCGAGGAACTCGCCCTGTCCGGCTTCCTCGCCGCGGCCCGCGCCAGGCTCGACCCGCTCGGCTGCGACGTGTCGCTGCGCACCTTCCACCCGGTCACCGTCCCCGCGCTCCACCTGGACGACCGGGCCGCCCGCCACGAGCGCGCCCGCGCCGAGGAGGAGGAGCAGGCCGACGAGCTGTGGGCGGGCATCCTCGGCTCGCTGCGCGGCGGCACCCCGCGCGCCCGGCTCGTGCTGAACCACCTCAACCCGCTGGTCCGGCGGATCAGCGGCTTCACCGACCCCGAACTCGTCGGCACCGCCGCCGAGGCGCTGTACGGCCAGGCCCTGCTGATGGCCCAGCGCCCGCTGCGCCCGGCCGACTCCGCGCTCCTCAACCGCGCCTTCCTCGGTCTGCTGCAGTGGGCGGCGCGGACCCCGGACGGCCCCGCGGGCAGGCCCGGCGACGCCGATCAGGAGGACGGCCGATGAGCAACCAGCAGCCGACCGCCGAGACGATACGCCGCGCCCTGCGGCAGAACCGGGACGAGCCCGAGGGCCGCGCCCGCAACGCCGTCGCGGAGCGGCTCGTCGCCGAGGCCGAGGCCACCGGGGACACCCCGCTCCTCCTGCAAGCCCTGTTCAACCTCGTCAACGCCTATGCGTACAGCAGCGAGCGGGACAAGTTCTTCGTGCCGTTCGCCCGCCTGCTGCGCATGTGGGACGAGCGGCCCGGCGACTTCGACGGCGAGAGCGCCCACCACCTGCACTGGATCTTCAAGTGGGTGGCCGGCAACATGCTCGACCAGCCGGGTATCCCGCTCGCCTCCATCGAGAAGTGGCAGCGTGAGATGGAGCACCGCTACCGCCTCGCCGGCCACTCCGAACGCGCCGTCCATCAGGGCGAGTTCCGTATCGCCCGGCACCTCGGCGACACCGCCCGCGCCGAGGCCGCCCACGCCGCGTGGCTGGCCGCCGACCGCGACGCCATGGCCGACTGCCACGCCTGCGAACTCCACGGCCAGGGCAGCTGGCAGGTCGACCGCGGCCGCGACGAGGAGGCGCTGCGCACCTGGGAGCCCGTCCTCGCCGGGCAGTACACCTGCGCCCACGAACCGCACAATGTGCTGGCGTCCTCGCTGCTGCCGCTGGTCCGGCTCGGCCGGCTCGACGAGGCACGCGCCCACCACCTGCGCGGCTACCGCCTGGTGCGGCCGATGGAGAGCATGCGCGGCGCCGTCGCGGGCCACGTCGAGTTCTGCGCGCTGACCGGCAACGAGGCACGCGCCCTGGAGATCCTCGCCGAACACCCCGCGTACTTCACCGACACCGGCGACCCCGACACGCTCATGGACCACCTCGCCGTCACCGGTCTGCTGATGCGCCGCCTCGTCGCCCTCGGCCATGGCGACCGGAGCGTTCCCGGACCCGCCGGCACCGACTGGACCGCCCGCGCACTGCTCGCCCACGCCGAACGCGAGGCCGCGGCCGTCTCCGCGCGCTTCGACGCCCGCAACGGCAACGACGCCGTCAGCCGCCGCCTGCGCGAGCGCCTCGCCGCCGGGCCCCTCGTGGAGCGGCTCCCGCTGGGCGTCCGGGCCCGGCAGCGCCTGACCGCGCCCGCCGCCCCCGCGCAGCCCGCGCCCGCGGCAGCCGCCGTGCCCGCGGACCGCGAGGACGTCGGCGCGCTGCTGGCCGAGGCCCGCGCGCTGAGCGACGCCCAGCACCCCGACGCGGGCGCCGCCTGGGCCGCCGCGGGCCGGGCCGCGGAACGCACCGGCACCGCCCTGGGCGACCCGGACCGCGCCGAGATCGCCGACCACGCCGGCATCGCCGCCTTCACCGACCCCGGCACCGCCGTCCCGCTCTTCGACACCGCCGCGGAACTGTACGAGGCGGCCGGGAAGCCGGGCGAGGCCGCCGCCTGCCGCGTCCGCGCCGCCTACGCGAAGGCCCTCGCGGAGCGGACCGGCCGGGCCTCCGCCGCGCTCGACGCCGCCCTCGACGCACTGCGGGAACTGCACGACGCGGGCCGGGCCACCGCCCGCCAGCTGACCGGCGCCTGGCTGGCCAGGCTCGAGGTCGGCCCGCCCGGCGCCGGGGACGAGGCGGAGCTGCTGCGGATCATCGCCTTCGCCGAGGAGCACCGCGACGAGGAGAGGATGGCGGGCCGGCTCGCCGACGCGATCACTCTGCACGCCCGCCACACCGCCGCCCGCGGCGACGTCGGGGCCTGCGCCGGGCTCTTCGCACGGGCCGCCCGCCTCCACCACGAGGCCGGGACCCCCTGGTACGCCGCCGAACCCGAGGCGCTGCTCGCCGACCTTTCCCTCCAGCGGGACGACCACGCGACCGCGGAGGAGTCCGCCCGGGCCGCGCTGGAGCACGGCGCCACCGCCCTGGGCCCGGTGCACCGCGCCCACCTGCACACCGTGCTGGCCGCCGCACTCGCCGCCCGCGGCGCCGACGCCGAGGCCGCCGACCACGCCCTGGAGGGCGCCCACTGGGCCGACGAGGGCGACATGTCGGAGGAGCTCGGCGCCTGGGCGCGACTCGTCCTCGGCGGGGCGCTGCTGCGCGAGGGCAGGGCCGCGGAGTCCGCCACCGTCCTGGAGACGGCCCTGCCCGACCTGGTGCGCGCCCACCACGACGGGCGGGTCGTCCAGGCCCGCTGGTGGCTGGGCGAGGCACTGCGTGACCTGGACGAGCCGCGCGCCGCGGCCGAGCAGTTCCTGCTCGCCGCCGAGATCGCACAGGACTGGGAGGAGCAGCAGGACCACGCCGTCCTGGCGAACCTGGCCGCCGACTCCCTGGAACGGGCCGGCCTGGCCGGTGAGGCCGCACAGGCGTACTGCCGCGCCGGTGAGCTCTGGCGCGCCATGGAGCGTCCCGTCCCGCTCGTGCGCACCCTGCGCGCCCGGGCCTGGCTCACCCTCCATGACGGCCAGGGGGGCCTCGCCGAGGGCCGTGCCGCGATGGCCGAGGCCGCCGCGGTCGCCGAGGAGGCACTGGCCGCGGCGACGGCGGCCGGAGACGGGGCGGCCGCCGCCCATCTGCGCGCCGAACTGGCGGGGACCCACCGGCAGACCGGTGAGCTGATCGTCCGCTCGTGCCCGGGCGAGCCCGGCGAGGACGACACGGACGGCTCGGCCCGCGCCGCGTACGAGGAGGGCCTGGCCTGCGCCGAACGCGCGATCACAATCTTCGGCCCGGGTCCCGCGCGCAGTGCGGCCCAGCTCATGGCCGCCTGGCTCGAGGCCGACCTGGGACGGCACGCCGCGGCGGCGGAGCGGGCCCGGGCGGTGATCGCCGAGTACCACGGACAGGACGAGGGCGGCGACGAGGGCGGGGACGCCGGGGTCGCCGCGCAGCGGCTTGCCGAGGCCCGTTCCGTCCTCGAATACGCCGGTGAGCGGCCCGCCGGACCGGAGAGGGCAGAGGCCGGGGAGGCGTAGGCCCGGCGGGCGGCACGCTCCCGACCGAGAAGAAGGAGGACATGGAGGGTTAGTCTGAATGGTGGCTTTTGCCGTTTCCTGGCATGTGAGGAGGCCACCGTGACAGCCGAAGCCCTCCGGTCCGATTTCGCGCCGGCCGACGGCCGGTACCTGCCGATCGCCGCCCACGGGCTCATCGGCGACCTGCGCAGCGCGGCGCTGGTCGGCACGAACGGCACCATCGACTGGTACTGCTCGGGGCGCTTCGACGCCCCCAGCATCTTCGCCTCCATCCTCGACGCCGACCGGGGAGGCAGCTTCGAGCTGGCCGCGGACGTGCCCGCGCGCACCAAGCAGTTCTACTTCCCCGACACCAATGTGCTGATCACCCGGTTCTTCGCCGAGGACGGCATGGGCGAGGTGCAGGACTTCATGCCGGTCGTGGACGAGTCCCACGAGGCCGAACGGCACCGGCTGATCCGCCGCGTGGTCTGCGTGCGCGGCGTACTGCCGTTCCGGATGCGGGTGGCCCCGCGCTTCGACTACGGCACCGCGGCGCACACCGTGCACATGAACGGCATGCAGGCGCTGTTCGCCACCCCGGCCCAGACCATCGCCCTGACCTGCTCGGTGCCGCTGGAGAACGACGGCCGGGACGTGTGGGCCGAGTTCAAGCTCTCCGAGGGCGAGGCCGCCGTCTTCGCCCTGGACCAGGTCGGCGACGGCGTCGGCCCGCGCGGCTGCCCGCTGACCGAGGCGGAGGACCAGTTCGAGAAGACCGTGCGCTACTGGCGGCACTGGCTCTCCCAGTCGAAGTACCGGGGCCGCTGGCGCGAGATGGTGCACCGGTCCGCGCTGACGCTGAAGCTCCTCACCTACGCGCCGACCGGCGCCATCATCGCCGCGCCCACCACCAGCCTCCCCGAGCGCATCGGCGGCGAGCGCAACTGGGACTACCGCTACGTCTGGATCCGCGACGCCGCCTTCTGCGTCTACGCGCTGCTCAGGCTGGGCTTCACCGACGAGGCCGAGTCCTTCATGAACTTCCTGTCGGATCGCGTCTGCACGGGAGGACCGCGTTGCTCCGCCGGTCCGCTGCAGATCATGTACGGCATCGACGGCCGCTCGGAACTCCCCGAACGGGAGCTGGGCCACCTGGAGGGCTACGCGGGTTCCGCGCCCGTACGGGTGGGCAACAACGCCGTCCACCAGCTCCAGCTGGACATCTACGGCGAGCTCATCGACTCCCTCTACCTGTACGACAAGTGGGGCAAGCCGATCTCCAGCGGCCACTGGGACACCGTCTGCGAACTCGTGGACTGGGTCTGCGACAACTGGGACCAGCCCGACGAGGGCATCTGGGAGACCCGCGGCGGCCGCAAGAACTTCCTGTACTCCCGCGTGATGTGCTGGGTGGCGATCGAGCGCGGCATCCGGATGGCGAACCACCGCGGCCTGCCCGCCAACCGCGAGCGCTGGTACGGCGCCCGCGACGACCTCTACCGGCGGATCATGCGGAACGGCTGGTCGCAGGAACGGGGCGCGTTCACCCAGAGCGAGGGCGAGGACGTACTGGACGCGTCGGTGCTGATGATGCCGCTGTCCAAGTTCATCTCCCCGACCGACCCCAAGTGGCTCTCGACACTCGACGCCCTCGGCAAGGACCTGGTCTCCGACTCCCTGGTGTACCGCTATGACCCGCTGGCGAGCCCGGACGGCGTCCCCGGCGACGAGGGCACCTTCTCCATCTGCTCCTTCTGGTACGTCGAGGCCCTCACCCGCGCCGGGCGCAAGGACGAGGCGCGCCTGGCCTTCGAGAAGATGATCACCTACGGCAACCACCTGGGCCTGTACGCCGAGGAGATCGACCGCGCCGGGGAGCAGCGCGGCAACTTCCCGCAGGCCTTCACACACCTGGCCCTGATCAGCGCCGCCTTCAACCTGGACCGGGCGCTCGGCTAGCGGGCGCCCGTGGCGTGGCGGATCCAGACGTTGGGCTCGACGTACACGGCGTGGTCGTGCGCGGTGTCGCAGTGCACCGGAACCAGCGCCCCGGGTACCTCGACGGCGCCGTCCTGGGCCAGCGTCCCGCTGACCGTCATCGAGGCCGGCGCCACCTTCACGACGACACCGCCCGCTCTGACGTGCACGCGCAGCCACGGGTCCTCGGGGAGCCCGTCCTCGCGCAGCAGTCCGGCGTAGTCCGTCATGGGGAGCCGCGGCCTCAGGTGCTTGGCCGTGGGACGGACCGGGGCGAGCAGCGCCTCGTGGCCCAGGTCCCGCGCCGCGTCGCGCAGCGCGGCCACCATGCGGTGCGACAGGCCGCGCCCCAGGTACCCGGTGTCGACGGTGATCTCCAGTGCGCTGGCGGCCGTCGCCGGACGCCCGTCGCGCAGGTCGGTGTACGCCCACACCAGCACGCGGTCCCAGCCCTGGTCCGGAGTCTCCTCGCGCCCCTCGGCGGTGGCGTCGAACGGGACGGCGAAGCCGCGCGCCACGACCCGGTCGCCGTCGGTCGCGACGACGCAGTACCGCGGGAAGTCCTCGGCCACCCGGTGCAACAGGGCGCCGGCGACCGGGTCCTGGGGGACGAAGGCCGGCCAGTTCTCGGATATCTCCCAGAGCCGCGGGATGAGCGCGGGGCGCTCGGCGAGCGGGGTGACGAGGATGGTCCCGGTGTCGTTCACGAGGTGGCACCCTGCCAGACGCGCCCCCGCCGCCGCATCCGGAATTCCGCTCAGGCCGCCCGGCCGACGTCCGCGCGGGCCACGACCGCGGCGGCGGCGCGGCGGCCGACCGCCACGGCGCCCCGGCCCCAGCCGCGGGAACCCGCGCCGCGGGCCACCGCGGTGAGCGGTACGGCGGCGAGCAGGAGCAGGCAGCCCAGGACCGCGCCCATCGCCGGGAAGCCCAGCCGCGCGCACAGCAGCGCGCCGGTCAGCGGTCCGCACGCCACCCCGAGCGAGGAAGCGGAACCGGCGTACACCGCCCAGCGGCCCCGCGGGTCGAGGGCGGCGGCCAGCCCGATCAGATACGAGAGCACCACCGGGTAGACGGTGTTCCACAGCACCTCGCCCACCGCGAACGCGACCGGGCCGCGGGCGGAGGCGCCGACCGCCACGCACACGGCGATCACCACCGTGCCCGCCCCGACGGGCACCGCGCGCCCGAGGCGCGCACCGAGGGCTCCCGCGGCCACGACGCCGAGCAGTCCGCCCCCGAGGGCGACCGCGAACACCATGCCGACCGCGGCCTCCGACAGGCCGACGCGGTCCAGCCCGATGCGGCCGCTCACCCCCCAAAGCGCGTTCTGCGCCAGCGACCAGCACAGCATCGACACGGCGAGCACGGCCCCGGCGCCCAGGTGCGGCAGCGGCAGCCCGGCCGGTGGCGCGGCGGCCGTGGAGTGCGGGCGGGGCAGCGTCGGCAGCCGCCGGGTCAGCGGAAGCACGAGCAGGGCCGTCGCGGCGATGGCCGCCAACGGCAGGGCGTGGCCCCCGCCCAGCCGCGGCAGCACGAGGTAGAGCGTTCCGGCCGTCGCCGAGGTGGCCAGCAGCGCGAGCACCGTGACCCGGTGGGGCTCCCGTTCACCGGATATGCCGACGGCGGCGACGGCCGTCGAGGTGCCCGAGCCGAACCCGCCCGCCACGCAGCCGAGGACGACCAGGGGCACATGGCCGGTGGCCGCGGCCGTCGTGAAGCCGCCCGCGATCAACAGCAGCCCGTATCGCGCCAGCCGCGCGCGGCCGATCCGGTCGACGCGCGAGGCCAGCGTGAACCCCGCGCAGGCCGAGCCGAGCAGCAGCGCGCTGCCCACCGCGCCGGCCTGGGAACCGCTCAGACCGAGACCGGCGGTGAGGCGGCCGACGACGGTCGGCATCAGGTACGGGGCGAGGTAGCCGGCGCAGAAGAGGGCGACGAGCGGCAGCAGGGCGCGCGAGGGCGCGGTCCGCGAAGACATGGGCGTTCCTGGGTGAGGGACGGCCGAAGCACGGCGAGCAGGTGGGGGAGTCGTGCGACCGTCGACGGACAGGAACGCGCGAACCATATGTATCAAGCAACCAGGCGTGCCGATAAGGGGGTGCCCCCGGCTCAAACCCAGCGTTGCCGAATCGAGATAAAACGCTCGCGCGAAGCACACGTACCCAGGTGCCGGGCCCGGCGGCCGTGCGGACACCCGCCGGGGCGCCGCCCGGCGTGGCCGTGCGCCACATCACACCGGGGGGTCCGGAACGGGCGGGAACTCCCTCCCCGCGCCCGTAGTTCGACAGGTACGGGCCGGGGGCGGAACGCCGGCTCGGCCAGCGGCCCCGACCGGGGGCCCCCGTCCCGGTCGGGGTCTGCATCGTGAGGCCGCGGGAGGCCGTAGCGGCCCCCGCGGCCCGCCGATGTCTACTTGACCCCGAGCAGCTGCTCGATCGGGTCGATCGCGAAATAGACGACGAACAGCGCCGACACCGCCCACAGCAGCCAGTGCACCTGACGGGCCTTGCCCAGCACGGCCTTGAGCAGCACGAAGGCGACGAAGCCGGCGCCGATGCCGTTGGTGATCGAGTAGGTGAAGGGCATCACGGCGATCGTCAGGAACGCGGGGACGGCGATCTCGAATTCGTCCCAGCCGATGTTCTTGACCTGGGTCATCATCAGGAAGCCGACCGCGACCAGGGCCGGAGCCGCGGCCTGCAGCGGCACGATCGTCAGCAGCGGGCTCAGGAAGAGGGCCACCGCGAACAGGCCGCCGGTGACCAGGTTGGCGAAGCCCGTACGGGCACCTTCGCCGACGCCGGCCGCCGACTCGATGTAGGCGGTGTTCGACGACGAGGAGGCGGCGCCGCCCGCGACCGCCGCGGCACCGTCGATGAGCAGCACCCGGCCCAGGTTCGGGACCTTGCCCTCCTCGTCCAGCAGACCCGCCTCGGCCGTGATGCCGACGACCGTGCCCATGGTGTCGAAGAAGTCCGACAGGATCAGGGTGAAGACCAGCATCACGACCGTGATGAAGCTGACCTCGGCGAAGGCGCCGAAGAGGCTGAAGTGCCCCAGCAGCCCGAAGTCCGGTGCGGCGAAAACGTCGGCGGGCACCTTGGGCGTGGTCAGGCCCCAGCTCTTCACGTCCGCGACGGCGTCGACCACGATGGCCAGCACCGTCATGGCGACGATGCTGATCAGGATCGCGCCCTTCACCTTCCGGGCCAGCAGGGCGATGGTGAGCAGCACGCCCAGGCAGAAGACCAGCACCGGCCAGCCCGACAACGCCCCGCTCCCGCCCAGTTGCACGGGGACCGTGGTGTTCGCGGCGTCCGGGATGCGGCTGACGAAGCCGGCGTCCACGAAGCCGATGAAGGCGATGAACAGGCCGATGCCCACGCTGATCGCCTGTTTCAGCGGCTGCGGTATCGCGTGCATCACCGCTTCGCGGAGCCCGGTGACCACCAGGACGCAGATGACCAGGCCCTCGATGACGATCAGGCCCATCGCGTCGTCCCAGCTCATCATGGGCGCGATCTGGAAGGCGACGACCGCGTTGAGGCCGAGGCCCGCGGCGATGGCCAGCGGCAGGTTGCCGCCGACGCCCATGATGATGGTCATGACGGCCGCCACCAGCGCGGTGGCGGTGACCAGTTGACCGGTCGATAGGGCGTGTCCGAACTTGTCCTTCGCGCTTCCCAGGATGATCGGGTTCAGCACGAGGATGTACGCCATCGTAAAGAAGGTGGCGAAACCGCCGCGGACTTCGCGGCCGAAGGTCGACCCGCGCTCCCCGATGCGGAAGTAGCGGTCCAGTGCGTTCTGCGGTGGTGGTGGCGCAGAGCCCTTCGCCACGTCGGTGGCCTGAGCGGACATGGTGCTCCTCGGGGTTGGTGCAGCAACCGGCAACCTGCTGCAGGCTGGAGGGATTGTGTACGCCGGAGAGCCCGCTCGGGTTTTGAATCCGTTTCCTTGTGTTAACGAATCGGCAGCGCACGGGGCGGGCCGGCGGTGGTGCCGGTGCGAGGTCCGGCTGTCCCGCCGTCCCGCGCCCCTTCGGGCGCAAGGACGCGGGCTGCGGACGGGAGGCTGGGCGCGGCCCTCGTCGGTGGTGTGCGGGCTGCTTCAGGGCCGGGGTTCAGGCTCCGGAGCGGTGTTCGCCCTTTCGGTGGCGCCGGTCTCGTCGCCGTCCGCGCGTACAGCCGGCCGATGACCACGCCCACCCTCCGTGGGTGGCGCGCTCGCCGTAACCGGCGTCTGCGGGTGCGGGATGCAAAGTAATGCGAGGGTCGAGATGTCCGGCCGGCCGGACACCGCCCCGCGCGCGGCCTCGGGTTCAGCGGCGTCGGTTAGGGTGCCCCGGGGGCAGGAGCGCCGGGAGCGGTTCGAGGTGGGGAGCGGCTGTGCACGATCATCCGGAGGGTCACGAGAGCGGGGCGCGGCTGGAGGCGGAGGGCGAAGTGGCCACCGCGCGCATCGCGCTGGCCGGGGGCGACCTCGGGCACGCCGCCCGGCACCTGGAGGACGCGCTGGCGCGCGACCCGGGACTCCCCGAGATCCACGAGGCACTGGCCGAGTTCGCCGCCCGCGTCGGGGGAGCGGAGGCGGCGCTGGCGTACTTCGCCCCCGAGGAGCGGGCGTTCATCGGCACCGTGGCGGCGCGCGGCCACCTCTGCGCCGTCGCGGGCCACTGGGACGAGGCCGTCGGCCTGCTCGCCCAGTGCGCCGGGTACGAACCGCAGCGGCCCTGGCTTGACGTGGCGTGGTTGTGCCGCCCCGACATCGCGGAGCTCGTCCCGCCGGACACCGTGGCCCGCGCGGCGGCGCGCGTCGCGCCGCAACTGCCCGACCCCGTCGACGAGGAGCGGCGCGGCCCGCTGGTGCCGCTGCTCGACCTGGTCCGCGCGAGCGTCGCCCGCCATCCCGACCACACGATGCTGCTGTGGTGCGGTTCCACCCTCGCCCGCCGCATGGGCGGCACCGAGGAGGCGGTGGGCTGGGCGCGGCGCTCGTACGAACTCGAACCCTCCCACCCCGCCGCGGTGATGCTCGGCTACGCGCTGCGCAGCGCCGGCCGTTCCGAGGAGGCGCTGGAGGTCTGGCGGCGCGAGGTCGCCCGCGACCCCTCCGACCTCGATCTGTACGTCGACATCGCCGAACTGCTGGACGGCCTCGGCCGTCCCGCCGAGGGCGTGGCGTGGGCCGAGCGGGCGCTGGCGGCCGACCCCTCGCACCCGAAGGCGGCCCCCGCGGTGCACGCGCTGCGCCACGCCACCGAGCCGGACCTGCGGCATCTGGTCGCCCTCGCCGACCACCTGCGGGCCGAGCCCGGGCATGGCTACGCCGCGGACCTGCTGGCCCGGCTGAGTCAGGGCACGCCGTGGCTCAACTGGATACCCGGCGGCAACGAGGCCGTCGTCAGCCTGCTGCACCAAGCGCTCGGGCAGTCCGTGCCGGGCGACGCCGGGCTGACGCTGACGATCTCCGCGCTGGAGCCGCCGAGCGCGCTGCTCGCGCTCCGCTCCGCCTACCCGAACGCGGTGACCGAGATCCAGTCCGTGCCCGAGCCGGACCCGCGGATCCCGCCGCGCCCCGTGGAGGTCGCGCTGTGGGCCTACGAGGGCACGACCGCGCGGCCCGCCGTGCGACCGCCGTCCCCGGAGGCGGCCGAAGCGGTGCGCCGGCTGGCGTGGCACGGCTGGCCGTACCTGGTCGCCGCCTACGACGACGCGGTGGCGCTCTCCGCGCTGGACCCCGAGGACCTGCTGGGTGTGCTCGTCCATCCGCCGGCCCCGCGCGAGGACGAGATGGGCCGCGCGCTCGCCGCCCAGGCCCCCGACCTGTGGATCCGCTGCGTGCAGGTGTGGGCGTGCCTGGGTCTGGCCCACCACCGCGCGGACGAGCCCTGGGCCGACTCCCGGCGCCGCGCGCTCCTCGTGGACGTGCTGAACAACGCCGAGGACTGGGTGTGCGAGGCGGCTGCGCTCGCCATCGTCGCGACCGCCTGGACCGACCCCGCCGTGCGCAAGGACGCGGCCGAACTCGTCGGGCGCCGCCTGCTGGACGCCCTGGAGGCGAGGCGGACCCGGGTCGTCCCCCTGACCTGGTCGCTGTGCCATCTGGCCCTGGCCACACCGGAGCTGATCCCGCAGGTCGCCGCGCTCGCCACCGACATACTGCGCATGATCGACACGGAGGACGACGAGGAGGCCGCCGCCTCGCGGTAGCCGTAGCCCGCCGCGGGGCCAGGCCTTGTCGTCGGATGAGCTCCCCCGGCTACCGCTGGGAGGGGCCCCCAGATGCGGTCCATCGCAAGGCGGAGGATCGTCCTCGTAGGGGGCTGCTCGGACGATGCGACGACGCAGCGTGGGGGCACCTCCCGGCGTCACCTTGGGGAGTGCCGTGCCAGGTGTCGCTGAACAGGTTCGACGACGCGGCCTAGAGGCCGCCGGAGACGCGCAGCACCGCGCCCGTGGTGTACGACGCGTCCGGCGACATCAGCCACGCCACCGCGCCGGCGACCTCGTCGGGCTCTCCGGGCCGCCGCATGGGCACGCGGTCCGCGTTGCGCCAGGGCCGTTCGGGGTCGCCCATGGCGGCGTGGATGTCGGTCACGATCATGCCGGGCTGCACGGAGTTGACGCGTACGCCGTCCGGCGCCAGCTCCTTGGCGAGGCCCACGGTCAGGGCGTCGACCGCGGCCTTGCTGGCGGCGTAGTGCACGTACTCCCCGGGGCCGCCGAGGGTCGCGGCGCCGGAGGAGATGTTGACGATGGCGCCGCCCCGGCCGCCGTGCCGGGTGGACATCTCCAGCGCCGCGCGCCGGGCGCACAGGATCGCGCCCATCACGTTGACGTCGATCACCCGGCGCATGACCTCGACCGGGGTCTCGGTGAACCGCCCCAGCGGCCCGGTGACGCCGGCGTTGTTGACCAGGCCCGTGACCGCGCCGAGCCGCTCGACCACCGTGTCGAAGAGCGCGTCCACCTGCGCGGCGTCGCTGGTGTCGACACGCACCACGAGGCAGCGGGCGCCGGTGTCCCGCACCTTGCGGGCGGTGTCCTCGGCGGCGTCGGAGTCCTTCTCGTAGCCGATGCCGACGGCGTGCCCCTCGCGGGCCAGCCGCAGGGCGACCGCCGCGCCGATGCCGCGGCCGCCTCCGGTGACCACCGTGACCGGACCCATGGCAGCTCCCCTCGCTCGACGTGATCACCAACGCTACCAGCGGCCGAACGGCGCACGACGGGCGCGAACACCTCGTGAACGGTGCGCGGTCCTGCCGTCCGCACGCGGCCGGGCCCCTGAGCATTGGTCTTGACCAACTCGGAGGGCGGCTCTATCGTCGCCTGGTAGTGCAAGAACCTTTAATAAAGAGCCGTTCGGAAACAAGGCTGAACAAACCCCGGACGGCGTCAGGCGGATTGCGGAGGACAGGGTGGGGACCACGCAGCTCGAGAACGTGCCGGAGCCCAAGTACTGGCACCTCAAGACCGTCCTCATCGACGCGCTCGACTCCGAGTTCGAGGTCGGTGAGATCCTCCCCAACGAGCGTGATCTCGCCGCCCGTTTCGGTGTCGCCCGGGCGACCCTGCGCCAGGCGCTGGAGCAGCTGGAGCTCGAGGGCCGCCTGCAGCGCCGCCGCGGCGTCGGCACCACGGTCGCCCCGCCGCGTGTGGGCGTCTCCGTCGGCCCGTCGAGGGGAAGCTGGCCCGGCGCGACCGGTGACGCCTGGCGCACCGTGGGCTGCGTCGAGGCCGCCGCCCCTGCCGCCGTCGCGGACGTGCTCGGCACCGACACCGACGAGGCGGTGCACACCGTCCGCCGGGTGCGCTCGATGGGCGGCCAGTCCGTCGCCACCGAGCTGCTCTACGTCCCCCGGTCCTCCGTTCCCGGCCTTCCCCGCGACCTGACTCCGGCCGGCCACGCCCCCGCCGTCCTGCGGGAGTTGCACGCCGTCGAACTCGACGGCGACGACCGGGCCGTGGAGCTGGGCTCGGCCCGCGCCGAGGACGCCAAGCAGCTCGACCGGCTGCCCGGCGCCCCCGTGCTGGTCGTCACCACCCGCTACTTCAGCGGCGGACGCGTCGCGGCCGTGGCCGTCGCCACGTACCGCGCCGACACCTGCCGGCTGACCTTCGGCGACAGCGGCGCGATGGAGATCACCCACCACGGCCAGGAGCGGCACGCGGCCGCGTCGTGACCCCCGCGCGCTCGCCCGTCCCGTCCGGTCAGTAGAAGCGGCCCGTGTTGGCGTCCTTGGCGCCGCCGCTGCCGGACGGCACGGGCAGCGGGTGCCCGGAGCAGCTGACGTCCCGGTCACCGGCGGCGCCGGACACCAGGTAGCGGTCGACGCGTGCGGTGACGCACTCGTTCCAGAAGCTGATCAGGCCGTGCGAGCCCCGTCCCGCCTCGGTGATCATCCGTGAACCCGGCAGCCTGCGGTGCAGCTCGACCGCGCCCTCGTACGGGGTGGCCGCGTCCCGTTCCGACTGGACGATCAGCACGGGCGGCAGCCCCGATCCGGGGCGGGCCCCGACGTCCACCGCCCGCCCGCCCTCGACCGGCCACGAGGCGCAGGGCAGGTTGAGCCAGGCGTTCGCCCAGGTCTCGAAGGGGTGCTGCCGGGCGACCCGTGAGTTGTCCCGGTCCCACACGTTCCAGTCGCGCGGCCACGCCGCGTCCGAGCACTCCACCGCCAGGTAGACCGCCTCGCTGTTCTCCTCGTCCTTCGCCGCCCCGGGGTCGGGGGCGGCCGCGGCGATCAGCGGGTCGTCGTCCCCGCGCAGGTAGCGCGAGAGCAGATGGGCGAAGGAGACCCACCGCTGGTCGTAGTACGCGGCCTGCACCGCCGCCGAGTGCAGTTCCCCGGCCCCCACCTTGCCGGCGGGGCGCTTGCCGAGCATCCGCATCGCCCGGTCGAAGCTCGCCTGCACACGGCCGGGCGTGCTGCCGAGGCCGTACACGGCGTCGTGCCCGGCGACCCAGGCGCGCCAGTCCGCCCAGCGGCGCTCGAAGGCCACGTCCTGGGCGAGGTTGGCGCCGTACCAGACGCCGCTCGGGTCGGGGTTGACGACGCTGTCCACGACCATGCGGCGCACGTGCGAGGGGAAGAGGGTGGCGTACACCGCGCCCAGGTAGGTGCCGTAGGAGACGCCGTAGTAGTTGAGACGCGGCTCGCCGAGGGCGGCGCGGATGACGTCGAGGTCCCGCGCCAGGTCCGCGGTGCGCATGTTCCGCAGCAGCGCGCCGCCCCGCGCTCCGCAGCTCTCCGCCTTGCGCCGGGCCTCCGCGCGCTTGGCGGCCTTCACCGCGGCGGTGGCCGGGCGCGGGTCGGCGGTGGGGGCGTGCCGGGTGGCCGCCGGGTCCGGGCAGGACAGCGGCGCGGAGTGGCCCACCCCGCGCGGGTCGAAGCCCACCAGGTCGTACGTCCTGGCCGCGGTCTCCCAGACCTTGCGGGTGACCGCCCCCGCCCCGGACCGGCCCACCGAGGGGAACCAGAGCCCCGACGCACCGGGGCCGCCCGGGTTGAACACCAGGGAGCCCTGCCGGACCGAGGCGGGGCCGGCGGCGCGCAGGCGGCTCACGAGCAGGCCGATCTTCGCGCCGCCCGGTTCCGCGTAGTCCACGGGGACCTGGACCGTGCCGCACTGCACGGGCGCCTTGAGCCCGCTGTCCGAGGGGCACGCCCCGAAGCTGATCCCGGCGGCCCCGGCCGCCCGGGCCGCCACCGAGGCACCCGCCATCCGCACCTGTTCGGCGACCACGGGCTCCGGGAAGTGCGCGGCGGCCGGGGCGGTCGCCGCGCCGGCCGTCAGCACCACGGACACTGCCAGGACCACTGCTCGCCGCACGCGGACGCCCTTTCGCCGGCCGCGCCCGCCGGCGCGGCACGCTCGCCGATGCGACGGATCGTCGGCTGGTCGGACAACCCGGCAAAGCAGGCAGGCCGACGGGCCGTGGAATTTCGCCCGTATTGCCCTGGCCGGGTCCGGTGGTTCCGCCGTCCCGGGCTCCGCCGCTTCGGTCCGCGCTCGCGCCGCGCGCGGCTCAGCGGCCGAGCAGCGAGGCCCGGGCCACCGCGAACAGCTGTTCCTCGACGTGGTCGAGCGCGAGCCGCAGCGCCCCCGTGGCGACCGCCTCGTGCCCCAGCGCCGAGAGCGCCACCTCCGGGGGCCGCAGGCAGTAGCGCGCCAACTCGGTGCGCAGCGGCTCCAGTACGCCGTCCAGTCCGGCCGCCCAGCCGCCGATCACCACCAGCTCCGGGTCGATCGCCAGCACCAGCGCCGCCACGTCGTGCACCAGGCGCTGCAGGAACCGGTCGAAGGCCTCCCGCGCCTGGACGTCCCCCGACCTGGCGAGCGCGAAGACCTCGGCCACCGCGGACTCGTCCAGCGGGTGCAGCGGCGTGCCCGTCGTGGACAGCAGCCGCTCCGGCCGCGCCTCACGGCCCAGCAGGTGCAGCGCCCCGATCTCGCCGGCGGCCCCGCCGAAGCCGCGGTGCAGCCGGCCCCCGATCAGCGACCCGGCCCCGGGGCTGAGGCCCGCCAGGACGAACACCACGTCGTCGGTGCCGACGGCCGCGCCCTTCCAGTGCTCGGCGACGGCGGCGGCGTTCGCGTCGTTCTCCACCAGCACGGGGCAGCGGAACGACCGGCGCAACCGCTCGCCCAGCGGCAGCCCCGTCCAGCCGGGCAGTGCCGTGCTCAGCCGCACCGCGCCGTCGGTCTCCACGATCCCCGGGCTGCCCACACCGACCGCCCACAGGGTGCTGCGGGCCACGCCGGCCTTGCGCAGCAACTCGGCGACGGTGCCGCGGACCCGCTCCAGGCGCTCTTCGGCCGGCAGCGCGTCGGCGACGTCGTGCGCCAGCGACCCGAGGACCCGGCCGCTCAGGTCCGAGAGCAGCGCCCGGATCTGCCGGGCCCCGATCTCGACGCCCAGCAGGTGCCCCGCCTCCGCGTGGAAGCGGAACCTGCGCGCCGGACGGCCCTGTCTGCGGGCGTCACCGGGCTCCTGCGGCACCTCCACCACCAGGCCCGACTCCGCCAGGCCCTCGATCACGCCCTCGACGGTCGGCCGCGAAAGCCCCGTCGTCTGCACCAGTTCGGTCAGGCTCACGGCGGACTCGCCGCGCAGCGCATGGAGCACCACCGCGGAATTGATCCGCCGGAGCAGGGACGGGTCCCCGCCGGTGAGCCGCCCCAACGTACGTCCTCCCTGCTCGCGCGCGTGTTGGCCGGATCGTACCCGTCCCGGCGGCCCGCGGCGAGTGGCACCGGCACAGGGTTACTGACTCGATGTCAAGTGTCACAGGCGCGGGGTTTACTGGAGTCATGGACCTGCCCGGCCATGTGGCCACCGTCGACGCGCTGCGCGCCCGCCCCTTCCCGGCGCGCGAAGAGCGCTCCGGCGCGGTCGAAAGCGGCCCCGGCTACCACATGGCGGCCCTCCGGATCAGCGAGGACTTCTGGGACGCCGACGGTGACCCGGCGGACAGACGGCAGGCCGAGGACGACACGGAAGCCGAGTGCCAGGCGCTGGTCGAGGTGTTCACCGAACGCTGGGGCGCCCCGGAGACGGTGGACCTCGCCGCCCACCTCGAACGTCTCGTCGAGGGGGAGCCGGTGCCGCGCCCGCTCAGCACCCTGTGCAACTACGCCCACGTGGCGTGGGCCTGGCGCGTCGACGGCCGCTGGGTCGGCGTGTGCGTCGGGCAGTGGGACCGGGAACTGCCCCTCCAGCTCGTCGCCGCCGTCGGCGACGCCGCGGCCGTGCCCTGACCACGTCGCACCCCTCCAGGCCCCCGCGCGCCCTGCTCGCGCCGCACCCCGGTCCGCTGGTGCCCGAGGGCACGGTGTGAGGCGCCGTCCCGCGGCTGCTTCCGTCCAGGACCGAGGGCCGTCGGAGGTTCGCAGGTCATCCGGGACCGAGCGCCCTCGCCGCGTCAATCCTGCGACGCGTCGCGCAGGCGACCGAATTCCTCCGTCATGGCCTGGGTCGACCAACCGGCGTTCAGGCCGCTGGGGTTGGGCAGGACCCAGATGCGGGTGCCGCCGATCGTGCGTTCCTGGGGGCCGATGCGGGCGCGGGGCTCGGCGAAGGCGACGCGGTAGGCGGTGACGCCCACGACGGCCAGCCGGCGCGGCTCGTACCGGAGCACCCGCTCCGTCAGCAGTCGCCCGCCCTCGAGGAGTTCGTCGCGGGTGAGTTCGTCGGCGCGGGCCGAAGCGCGGGCGACGACGTTGGTGATCCCGAGCCCGGAGGCGAGGAGTTCGCCCTGTTCGGCCGGGTCGAGCCGGCGCGGGGTGAACCCGCTGGCGTGCAGCACGGGCCAGAAGCGGTTGCCCGGGCGGGCGAAGTGGTGACCGGTCGCGGCCGACATCAGCCCGGGGTTGATGCCGCAGAACAGCACCCGCAGGCCGTCCGCGATCACGTCGGGGATGACGCGGTCGCGGGCGGCCTCCAGCTCGTCCTGGGTGGGGCGGGTCCGCCTGACCGTGGTCAGAGGATGGCCCCGGGGGTGTAGGTGGCCGCCTGCGGGTACCGGCCGGCGACCTCGGCGATGCGGCGTACGACCTCGGCGACCTGGTCCGCGGCCGCGCCGGTGAAGGAGAGGCGGTCGGCCATGAGCGCGTCCAGCCCGCCGCGGTCGAGGGGGATGCGCTCGTCCTCGGCGAGCCGGTCCAGCAGCTCGTTGCGCTCGGCGCCCTTCTCGCGCATCGCGAGCGCGGAGGCGACCGCGTGCTCCTTGATGACCTCGTGCGCGAGCTCGCGGCCGACGCCGGCCCGCACGGCGCCCATGAGGACCTTCGTCGTGGCGAGGAACGGCAGGTAGCGGTCGAGCTCGCGGGCGATGACGGCCGGGAAGGCGCCGAACTCGTCGAGCACTGTCAGGAAGGTCTCCAGCAGGCCGTCGAAGGCGAAGAACGCGTCCGGCAGGGCCACCCGGCGCACCACGGAGCAGGAGACGTCGCCCTCGTTCCACTGGTCGCCGGCCAGCTCGCCCACCATGGAGGCGTAGCCGCGCAGGATGACCGCCAGGCCGTTGACGCGCTCGCAGGAGCGGGTGTTCATCTTGTGCGGCATGGCGGAGGAGCCGACCTGGCCGGGCTTGAAGCCCTCGGTGACCAGCTCGTGCCCGGCCATCAGGCGGATCGTCTTGGCGAGCGACGACGGCGCGGCGGCCAGCTGCACCAGCGCGGTGACGGCGTCGTAGTCCAGCGAGCGCGGGTAGACCTGGCCGACGGAGGTGAAGACCTCGGAGAAGCCGAGGTGCGCCGCGATCCGGCGCTCCAGCTCGGCGAGCTTGCCGGCGTCGCCGCCGAGCAGGTCGAGCATGTCCTGCGCGGTGCCGACCGGGCCCTTGATGCCGCGCAGCGGGTAGCGGCCGAGGAGGTCCTCGACGCGGGCGAAGGCGACGAGCAGTTCGTCGGCCGTGGTCGCGAACCGCTTGCCGAGGGTCGTGGTCTGGGCGGCCACGTTGTGCGAGCGGCCGGCCATGACCAGCTCGGCGTACTCGGCGGCGAGGCTGCCGAGCCGGGACAGGACGGCGACGGTGCGGTCGCGCACATGCTCCAGGGAGAGCCGGATCTGCAGCTGCTCGACGTTCTCGGTGAGGTCGCGCGAGGTCATGCCCTTGTGGACGTGCTCGTGCCCGGCGAGGGCGTTGAACTCCTCGATGCGCGCCTTGACGTCGTGCCGGGTGACCTTCTCCCGCTCGGCGATCGACGCGAGGTCGACCTGCTCCAGCACGCGCTCGTAGTCCGCGAGGGCCTGGTCCGGCACCTCGATCCCGAGGTCCTTCTGGGCCCGCAGCACGGCCAGCCACAGACGGCGCTCCAGCACCACCTTCTGCTCGGGGGACCACAGGGTGGCGAGTTCCGCGGAGGCGTAGCGGCCGGCCAGGACGTTGGGGATGCGGGGCTTGGAAGTCACGTAGCGAAAGTTTACCCGCCGCCCATGGCGGTCGCCGCCGTCCTATACGTCCGAGAATGCCCAGGTCAGAGGCTCCGGGACGCTGATCGGCTGCGGTATGCCCGGACGCCGGTGTCATGCCCTGGGCCGTTCACGTGGGCGGGTGGGTGCGGGTTCGCCTCGCACCCACCCAGGCGGGCGCGAGACGGCGGGACAGCCGGACGGCCCGCGCTCAGAGCTCGTACGGCACGAGCTCCGCGCGCTTGGGCGGCAGGCCGTCGCCGGAGGAGCGGCCGGTGAGGCGGCGGCCGATCCACGGGACGAGGTGCTGGCGGGTGAAGCGCAGGTCGGCCGCGCGGCGGGCCGGCCATGACAGGGGGAGGGAGTCGGGCAGGGCCTCGGTCCAGTCGAACTGCGCGGTGTGCCCGAGGGTCTGCCAGACCGCCTCGGTGACCCGGCGGTGGCCCTCGCCGTCGAGGTGCAGGCGGTCCTCGGCCCACAGGCGCGGGTCGCCCAGCACATGGGCGCCGTACAGATCCACCACGAGCGCGCCGTGCCGGGCGGCCAGGTCGTCGACGAAGCCGTACAGCTGCTCCATGCGGGGCAGGAACCGCGTCGCCACCGGGCCCCGGCGGGCCGGGCTGCGCATCAGCACCAGCTGCCTGCACGACGGCGCCAGCCGTTCCACGGCCTCCTCCAGCAGCGCGCACACCCTGGGCACGTCGCACTTGGGCCGCAGCACGTCGTTGAGCCCGCCCACCAGGGTGATCAGGTCGGCGTCCATGGAGGCCGCGGTCTCGACCTGCTCGTCGACGATCTGCTGGATGAGCTTGCCGCGTACCGCCAGGTTGGCGTAGCGGAAGCCCGGCGCGTGGGCGGCCAGCCGTCCGGCGAGGAGGTCGGCCCAGCCCCGGTAGGAGCCGTCGGGGAGCGCGTCGGACATGCCTTCGGTGAAGGAGTCGCCGAGCGCGACGAAGCTGGTGTGGGTGGCGTTCATCTGCATGGCGGGCGAGATCCTACCGGCCCCGCGGAGCGCCGTTTCAGGCGGCCGGTGCGTGGCCCACGAGCTCCTTCAGCACGTCCTCCATGGTCACCAGACCGAGCCCGCGGCCCTGGTCGTCGACGACCGCCGCCAGGTGCGCGCCGCTGGCCCGCATCGCCGCCAGGACGTCGTCCAGCGGAGTGGCCGCGCCGACCCGGGTGATCCGGCGCAGCGCGCCGCGCGGGAAGGGCTGGTCGTGGCGGCTGGGGCCGAGCGCGAGGGCGTCCTTCACATGGAGGTAGCCGAGGATGCGGCACGTGTCGTCGGTGACGGGGAAGCGCGAGAAGCCTGACCGGGCGGCCAGGCGCTCCAGCCCCGCCGGGGTCGTCCCGAAGCGCGCGGAGACCACGCGCTCCCAGGGGACGACGACCGCGCGGACCGGACGGCGGCCCAGTTCCAGGGCGTCCTGCAGACGGATCGCGGCCCGCTCGTCCAGCAGCCCGGCCTGACCGGCGTCGGTCACCATCCGGGCCAGCTCGTCGTCCGAGAACACCGCCGCGACCTCGTCCTTCGGCTCGACCCTCAGCAGCTTCAGCAGCCCGTTCGCGAAGGCGTTCACCGTGAAGATGACCGGGCGCAGCGCCCGCGCCAGGGTGACCAGAGGGGGGCCGAGGACCAGCGCCGTGCGCTCCGGCGCGGCGAGCGCGATGTTCTTCGGGACCATCTCGCCGAACAGCATGTGCGCGTACGTGGCCAGGATCAGCGCGATCGCGAAGGACAGGGCGTGGATCGCGCCCTGCGGCACGTGCAGCAGGTGGAAGAGCGGCGCCAGCAGGTGCTCGATGGCCGGTTCCGCCACGATGCCCAGCACCAGCGTGCACAGCGTGATGCCCAGCTGGGCGGCGGCCATCAGCGGCGACAGGTGCTGCAGCCCCCACAGGACGTGGCGCGCGCCGCGCTCCCCGGCCTCCGCGCGGGGCTCGATCTGGCTGCGCCGGACGGAGATCATCGCGAACTCGGCGCCGACGAAGAAGGCGTTCGCGACCAGGGTCAGCGCGCCGATGAACAACTGCAGGAAGATCATCGCGCGCCCGCCGTCCCGTCGTCCGCGCCCTGCGCCCGCGCGAGCCCGTTCTGCCCGCGGGGCGCCGGGGAGATCAGCCGTACGTGCGCCGCGCGATGGTGCGAGTCGTCGGTGACCTCGACCATCCAGCCGTGAACCTCGACGGTGTCGCCGGTCGCGGGGATGCGCCCGAGCCGCTCGGCGACCAGGCCGGCGAGCGTCTCGTAGGGGCCGTCCCCGATCCGCAGGCCGATGTGCGCGAGCTGGTCCGTCCGTATGGCCCCGTCGGCGTCGTAGACGCGGCGGCCGGTGCGGTCCTGGTGGATGAAGGCCAGGTCGGGGGTCTCCATCGGGTCGTGCTCGTCACGGACCTCGCCGACGACCTCCTCCACGATGTCCTCCAGGGTGACGACCCCCGCCGTGCCGCCGTACTCGTCGATGACGACGGCCATGCTCATCGAGCCGGACAGCCGGTCCAGCAGCCGGTCCACGGTGAGCGACTCGGGGACCGGCACCGGCTCCCGCAGCAGCGGGGTGATCGGGTGGCCCTCCCGGCGCTCGTACGGCACGGCCAGGACGTCCTTGATGTGGATGATGCCGATGACGTTGTCCAGGCCGCCCCGGTGGACGGGGAAGCGGGACAGCCCCGTGGCGCGGGTGATGTCGGCGACGTCCCGGCAGGTGGCGCCCTCCTCCAGGGCGACGACCTGGACGCGGGGGGTCATCACGTTCTCGGCGGTCAGCCGGGCCAGGCTCAGTGTCCGTACGAACAGCTCGGCGGTGTCGGCCTCCAGCGCGCCCGCGCGGGCGGAGTGCCGGGCGAGGGCGACCAGCTCCTCGGGGCTTCGCGCCGAGGCCAGCTCCTCGGCGGGTTCCATGCCCAGGCGGCGCAGGACACGGTTGGCGGTGTTGTTCAGGTGGCGGATCAGCGGGCCGAAGGCGGCGGTGAAGACCGTCTGCGGCGGGGCGACGGCCTTGGCCACCGGCAGCGGGCGGGAGATCGCCCAGTTCTTGGGGACGAGCTCGCCCACCACCATGAGCACCACCGTCGAGATGCCGGTGCCCAGCACCAGGCCCAGTGACGCGGCCCCGGCGGCCGACATCCCCAGCGCGCGCAGTGGTCCCGCCAGCAGTTCGGCGATGGAGGCCTGCGCCAGCATGCCGATGACCAGTCCGGTGACGGTGATGCCGAGCTGGGCGCCGGACAGCTGCACCGTCAGGCTGCGCACGGCCCGCAGCGCCGCCGGGGCGCCGCGCTCGCCCGCCTGCTCGGCCCGTTCCAGGTCGGTGCGCTCGACCGTGGTCAGGGAGAACTCCGCGGCGACGAAGACGGCGCAGGCCAGGGTCAGCAGCAGGGCGACGGCCAGGAGCAGCACTTCGGTCATCGGGACACCTCGGTCCCATGATCGGTCAGGCCGGGGCGGAGCGCGCGCCGCTGGCGTGGGGACCCGGGACGCGGCGGACTCGCGGGGTCGTCCATACGCCCATCGTAGGAAGCGCGGGCACAACGGACAGCCCGGGGACACCGCGGCCGGGGGTCGCACCCCGGCCCGGACCGCGCGCTACGAGCTCCGCTCGAACGGCTTGGTCCAGCGGCGCCAGTGGTGCTCGGGCGCGTAGCCCGCCGAGCGCCAGGCGTGGTGGGCGCGCTCGTTGCGCTCCAGCACCATGGCGTCGCCGCGCCGGCCGCCCAGCGCGGTGAAGCGGTCCTCGGCCGCCGCCAGCAGGGCCCGGGCGACGCCCTGCCGCCGTCGCTCGGGGTGGACCGCCAGCCGGTACAGGTGGCAGCGCCAGCCGTCGAAGCCCGCGATGACCGTGCCGACCAGCACACCGCCGGCCTCCGCGAGCAGCAGGGCGCCCGGGTCACGTGCGATCAGCCGTGCGACGCCGTCCGGGTCGTCGCTGATGCTGGTGCCCTCGGCGGCCGTCCGCCAGAAATCCAGCACCCGTCCGGCGTCGGCCGGTACCGCGCTGCGAATCCCGAGATGGTCCATGCGGGTCAGCCAAGCAGCCCGCGGGCCCGGGCGGCGAGCGATTTACGGGGCGCCGTGCCCTTCCCCCGGTTCGCCGCCCCGCAGCTCCGCGATCACGGGGGCGAAGGCCTCCATCGCGGGTTCCAGCACGGTGACGTAGCCGAAGCCGAAGCGCTCCCGGCCCCGCCGCAGCTGCTCCGCGATCTCGGTGACCGTGCCGACGAGGAGCGTCGGCAGATCGAGCAGTTCCTCCTCGTCGAGGTGCGGCGCGTGCGGGGCGAGCTCCCGGACCGCCGCCGCGCGGTCCCCGGTGACCACGACCCGCTGGACGAGGACGTTGAAGTCGGGGTCGGTGCCGTACTCCGCGGCGAAGCCGCGCGCGGCCGCCACCCGCTCCTCCACGGCCGCGGCCGACAGCAGCCGCAGCTCGCCGTCGTCCCCGGCCGGGTCGGCCTCCGCGCCGGTGAAGGCGACGACGGCGGCGTGCCGTGCCGCCAGGCGCAGCATGCGCGGGCCGTTCCCGCCCAGGAGCAGCGGGGGCAGCGGGGGCAACGGCACGCCCGTGCCGTCCCCGGCCGTCCTCGCCGTCCGCGCCGCCCGGCCCCGGGAACAGCCCGGTCAGTGCCTCGACGGTGCGTTCCAGGTGGTCGACCCGGTCGCGGGCGGTGCCGTAGGGCAGGCCCGCGCGTTCGAACTCCGCGCGCACGTAGCCCGCGCCGAGACCCAGCTCCAGCCGGCCGCCGGTGAGCCGGACGGTGGTGGCGATCTCGCGGGCCAGCAGGACGGGGTTCCAGAACGCCGCGTTGAGGACGAAGGTCCCCAGCACCGGTCGCCGCGTGGCGTGCGCCGCCGCGACCAGCGACGGGAAGGGAGTGGGCCAGTCCAGGTGGTCCGGCACCTGCAGCACGTCGTAGCCGAGTTCCTCCACCCGCCGGCACTTGTGCTGCCACGCCTCGCCCCGCGCGGGCTCCAGAAGGTTCACCCCGAACCGGAACCGCCGTGCCATGACCGCCTCCTCGTCGCGACCCGCCTCCGGTCGACGGCCTTCCCCGCCTCCGGGAGGCTCACTCGTGGGCGATCGCGGCCAGGACGTTCATCCGCGAGGCGCGCAGGGCCGGCAGCAGCGCGGCGACCAGGCCCACCACCACGGAACCAGCCATGACCGCGCCCACCGTGGTCCAGGGAACGGCGAAGGCCCGCATGCCCTCGAGGGCGAGCACCTCGTGTGTCACCACACCCCAGACCAGCCCCAGGGCGAGTCCCAGCACCGCGCCGAAGAGCGCGATCACTACGGACTCCAGCCTGATCATCCGGCGCAGTTGCAGCCGCGACAGGCCGATCGCCCGCAGCAGTCCGATCTCCCGGGTGCGCTCGATGACCGACAGGGCGAGGGTGTTGACGACGCCCAGCACGGCGATGACGATCGCCAGCCCGAGCAGCGCGTACACGAGGTTCAGCAGCACGGAGATCTGGGTGCGCACCAGCTCCTTGTAGTCGGCCTGGTCGCGGACCTCGACCTGCGGATAGGGCGTGAGCGCCCGCTCCAGGTTCGCCCGCAGCGTCGGCTTGTCCGTGCCGGGCGCGGCGTTCACGTACAGCGCGGCGTCCTGGCCGCCGGGGAGGAACCGCTCGGCGGTGGCGAGCCCCATGGTCAGGGTCGCGTCGTCGCCCAGCAGAGTGCTCTGGCTGGTGGTCAGCGCGCGCAGGGTGAACGTCGCCGAGCGGCCGTCGACGAAGCGCACGGGGACGCGGCTGCCGACGCGCAGACCGTGGTGGGCGGCGTACGTCGCGGAGAGCGAGAGGCTGTCGCGGGCCAGGGCGCGCGCCGTGTCGCCCGCGGCGTAGTCGAGGTTGAGCGCCCGGTCCGCCCCGGGGCCGATGGCCGTCCCGGTCAGCTTGGCCGTACGGCCGCCGGGCAGCGTCATCAGGACGGAGACGTACCGCACCGGCGTCACCTCCCCGGCGCCGCGCACCTTGCGCACCCGCTCGGTGATCTCCGGGGTGAACGGCGCGAAGTGGGTGCCCTGCACGACGTAGTCCGCGCCCAGCGCCCGGTCGATCTCCTGGTCGAAGGAGCTCGCCATCGACGAGCCGGCGATGGACATGCCGGTGACCAGGGCCAGCCCGATCATCAGCGCGCCGGCCGTCGCGCCCGTGCGGCGCGGGTTGCGCAGCGCGTTGCGCTGGCTCATCCGGCCCACCGGCCCGAAGACGTGGGGGAACGCCCCGCCCAGCACCCGGATCACCGGGCGCACCAGCAGCGGCCCCACGACCACCGCCGCGATCAGCGACAGCCCGATGCCGGCCCCCAGGAACGTCGCGGCGTCACCGGTGCTCCCGGCCACCGCCGCCCCGGTGAGCGCCCCCGCGGCCACCAGCGTGGCGACCGCGCCGCCCACCGCCCGCGACCGCAGGTTCCGCCCGGCACCGGCGACCTCGGCGTCGGACAGCGCGGCCATGGGGGAGACCCGCGACGCCCGCCGCGCCGGCAGGTAGGCCGCGACCAGCGTCACGAGAAGGCCGACGGCGAAGGCCGCCACCGGCACGCGCGCGCGGATGACCATCTCGGCTGCGTCGATGTTCATCCCGAACACTCCGAGCAGCTGGAACAGGCCCGTCGCGAGCCCGACTCCGCAGACCAGACCCGTGGCAGAGCCCACCACCCCGAGCAGCAGCGCCTCCACCAGCACCGACCGCCGCACCTGGCCGCGGTCCGCCCCGAGCGCCCGCAGCAGGCCGAGCTCCCGGGTGCGCTGGGCGATCAGCATCGAGTAGGTGTTGACGATCAGGAAGACCCCGACCAGGACCGCGACCCCGGCGAAGCCCAGCATCACGTACTTGATCACGTCCAGGAAGGTGGCCAGGCTCTCCACCGCCGACTTCGCCTGCTCCGCCTGGGTCGTGTACGTGTAGCCCGGACCGAGCGCGGCGGAGATCCGCTTCTTCAGCACGTCGTCCGGGACTCCGGGAGCGGCGTCGGCCTGCACCGACGTCGCGACACCGGTCCGCCCCAGCAGCCGCGTCTGCGAGGTGGGGGTGTCGACGAACAGCAGGGCGGCGCCCGGATTGGTGGTGGTGAAGGTGGCGATGCCGACGAGGCGGACCGGGAACGCGCCCGGCTGCGCCAGCACCCGCAGCCGGTCGCCGATCCCGAGGTCACGCTTCGCGGCGGTGTCGGCGTCGATCAGCGCCTCGTCGGGGCCGTGCGGCGCGTGACCGCTGGTGAGCCGGACGGGACTGCGCGGATTGCCCGACCAGTCGGTGGCCACCGTGAGGGCCCCGGTGGTCGGCTCCACCGGCCGGCCCTCCGCGTCGACGACGGTGGTGTTGTGCACGGTGACGTCGATCCGCGCGTCCGCGACGCCCGGTACCGCCTGCACCCGGTCCAGCAGGGACGCCGGCAGGGTGCGCACCTGTCCTGAGGCGAACTGCTGGTCGTCGGCGAAGGCCTCCGGGGGACCCACCGTCACATCGGCGGACGTGGAGGCGAACAGGCGGTCGAAGGTGCGGTTGACGGTGTCGGAGAAGATCATGCTGCCGGTGACGAACGCGACCGACAGCAGGACGGCGAGCGCGCTGAGCAGCAGCCGGCCCTTGTGGGCCAGGAAGCTGCGCAGCGTCGCCCGGAGCATCGCCGGTGCCTATCCTTGCTTCCGCAGCGGGTCGAACCGCTTGAGCCGTTCCAGGACGCCGTCCGCGGTCGGTTCGTGCATCTCGTCGACGATCCGTCCGTCGCCCAGGAAGAGCACCAGGTCCGACCAGGCCGCCGCGCCGGGGTCGTGGGTCACCATCACCACGGTCTGGCCGAGCGCGTCCACGGCCTCGCGCAGGAAACCCAGCACCTCCGCGCCCGCCTGCGAGTCGAGGTTGCCGGTCGGCTCGTCCGCGAAGATCAGCTGCGGGCGGGAGGCGAGGGCGCGGGCGCACGCCACGCGCTGCTGCTGCCCGCCCGACAACTGCGCCGGACGGTGCCCCAGCCGGTCGCGCAGACCCAGCGTGTCGATCACCCGGTCCACCCACTCCCCGTCGGGCCTGCGGCCGGCGATGTCCATCGGCAGCGTGATGTTCTCTGCGGCCGTGAGCGTCGGCAGCAGGTTGAACGCCTGGAAGACGAAGCCGACCTGGTCACGGCGGAGCCGGGTCAGTTCTCGTTCCGGCAGACGGGTGATCTCGGTCTCGCCGATCCAGACCTGCCCCGAGGTGACCGAGTCCAGCCCCGCCAGGCAGTGCATCAGGGTGGACTTCCCCGACCCGGAGGGCCCCATCACAGCCGTGAAGCGGCCGCGGGCGATCTCCACGTCCACCTCGTCCAGCGCCACCACCCGGGTCTCGCCCGTCCCGTACGACTTCGTCAGCGCCGTCGCCCGCGCGGCGGGTTCCGCTCCCGCCTCGATGCCCTCTGTGTCCGCTGCCGTCCATGTCGACACGTCTGCCCCCCAGGATGAGGAAGTGCGCACTTGTCCGTATGCGACCCGAGCGTAGGTCGTCGGGTGCGGCGCCGCATCGTCCCCGAGGGTGAGCGCCGGGGCGCGCGGGCGGCCGCCACGCGACCGCGCGTTCGTCCGGCCGAAACCGTCCGGCCGTCCCGGTGCGTCTGTAGATGCACCCGCGCGGGCGCCGTGCGGCCGGGACGGGGACGAGGGCAGGTACCGAGGGGGGGACCGAATCGATGGTGCACACACGCGGCCGGACCGGGTCCGGCGACCGCAGGCGCAGGCGGGCCCTGCAGCTGCTGGTCCACGTTCCGGCCCTGGAACGCTCCAACGCGCTCTTCGCCTCCGCGGTCGCCTACGCCTACCTGGTGGCCGGCGGCCTGAAGGTCGCCACCTCCCCCGAGCGGGTGCGCGACCTGGCCCGGCTGGTCAAGAGCGGCACCGCCGACGTGCACGAGATCGCCGACGAACTGCGCTCCTGGTGCGTCTGAGCGCTACGGCCACTGGCGGCCGACCGGCACCTCGTGCAGGTGCGGGGCCGACAGGTGCAGCACCTCGTAGCGGTCGGGATCGGTGACGCCGGCCGGCGGTGTCCGCTCCCAGAGCGTGAAGAGGACGGTCTCCCAGTGGCGCGGGTCCACGCCCAGCACGGCCGTGTGGACGCCGGCCGTGGCGGCGCGCTCCTCCCAGGCCTCCAGTGCCCGCGCGACCGGCCCGCGCGGGTCCGCCCCGGCGGGCATCCGCTGCCGCAGCCGGCTCGCCGCGGCCGGAGCGGCGCCGAATGCGGGCCCCGGACGGTGGGCGACGCCCGTCCAGTGGCTGACGTCCGGGCGCCCGAAGTCCGCGACGATGCCGCCGAAGCCGCCCCCGCCCCACAGGAAGCGGTTCATGCCGCCGGTGTCGTCCCAGAGGTAGAACGGCGCGTACTCGTTGACCGGGGAGCCGTCCGTACCGCGCTCACGGATCAGATACGCCTTGAAACCCAGTCCCTCGTAAGCGTCCGTGAGCCGGCCCCGGCCGGCGACCCGGTCCCGGATGACCTTCATGTCGTAGTCGGCGGGCAGCGTGATCCCGTACTGCATCGCGTACATGCGTCCCCCTGGGGTGTGGTGGCCCTGGGCCGGGGCCCGTTCAGGCCCGCTGCGTCAGCAGCGCCAGCGCGCCGCTGACGGCATGGTCGAAGGGCGCGGCGCTGCCGGCCGCCCGGGCGAGCACGTAGCCGCCCTGGAGCACGGCCACGAGCGCGGCCGCGATGTCGCCGGTGTCGAGGCCGGGCGCGATCTCGTCGCGCGCCTGGCCCTCGGCGAGCACGTCCGCCAGCCGCCCGCGCAGCCACTCGAAGGTCTCGTCGAGCGGCGCCCGCAGCTGCGGGCTCGTCACGACCTCCGGGTCCTGGGTGAGCCGTCCGATCGGGCAGCCCCGCAGCACGTCGCGTTCGCGGCGCAGATAGCGGGAGACCCGCTCGACCGCCGTGCCCGGAAGGGCGAGTTCGCGCTCGGCGGTCTCCCGCATCTGCTCGGCGGTACGGCGGACGGCGGCGAGCGCGAGTTCCGGCTTGCCGGAGAAGTGGTGGTACATGCTGCCCTGGCCGACGCCCGAGCGCTGCTGGATGGCCTTCGGGCTGGTGCCGACGTAGCCGCGCTCCCAGAGCAGTTCGCGGGTGCTCTCGATCAGGCGGTCGGGCGTCGTCTCCATGACAGCAGTGTACATACCGGTAGGTACAGAGAGTTCCAGGCCGTGGTCCTCGACCGGGTGCTCAGCCGGGGCGCCGCACGGTGGCCAGGATGTGCGGGGAACTCGGCAGGGGCAGCGTGAGGCCCTTGCCCCGCTCCGGGACGTGGAAGCGGCGCAGTTCCAGCACCTCGAAACCGGCCGCCTCGGCCGCGGCGAGCGTGTCCCGCCCCGTCCGGCAGCCGCCGAACAGCAGCGGCCACAGGGTGCGGTCCGCCACCCACTGCAGCGCCGCGTGCCCGCGCCCCTCGGCCCGGCAGTGCTCCAGCAGCCGCAGCTCCCCGCCCGGGCGCAGCACCCGGTGCAGCTCGGCGAGGGCGCGCTTCTGGTCGCGTACGGAGCACAGCACCAGCGACGCGACCGCCGCGTCGAAGGCCTCGCTCTTGACCGGCAGCGCCTCGGCGACACCGGGCACGACGTCCACCGGCACCTCGGCGTGCTGCGCGGCGTCCACGGCCAGCCGGCGCAGATGCCGCTCCGGCTCGATCGCCACCACCTCGGCGACGGTGCGCGGATAGTGGCGGAAGTTCAGCCCCGAGCCCGCGCCGATCTCGATGACCCGGCCGGTCAGTCCGGCGAGCGCGGTCTCCCGGTGCGCGGCGAAGCCCGCGCGGGCGTCCATCACCGGACCGCAGCGGGCGTAGAAGCGGGCGAACAGCGGGTGATGGACCGGTTCACGCGTCACGCCGGTACGGCTCCTCATGGCCGGACCTCCTTCGCCTCGGCACCCCTCCCTCCGATTCTGCCGCTCCGGAGCCCGGCCCAAGCCTCCTCGTACCGGGGCGAATTCGGCGTGTCGCGCGCCGTCCGCGCGCCGTACGCGCGCCGCCGCCCCCGGGCGTCCGTAGGGGGACGCCCGGGGGCGGTCGAGGCGGGGTCGGAGCGGGGTCGGGCGCGGGCGCCGACGAGGCTCAGGCCAGGGCGGCGGCGGGTGCCCAGTAGGAGGTGAAGGCGGCCGCGTCCCACAGGCCGCCGATGCGCGGCGAGAGCCAGCCGGGTGCCGCCTCACGGAAGGCGGCGGGGTCGAGGGCGGCCGCGCCGGCGGGCAGGGCGCCCAGGAGCGGGGCGACGGTGACCTCGGGAAGGTCGGCGAGGTTGCAGCGGGCGGCCAGGTCCGCGTCCTCCGGCCAGCTGCCGATGACGAAGCCCGCGCACTTCAGGTCCCGCGCCTTGAGGGCCTCCGCGGTCAGCGCGGCGCTGTTCAGCGCGCCGAGTCCCGCCGGGGTGACCACGAGCACCGGCGCCGAGAGCATCCGCGCCGCGTCCGCCAGCGTCGAGCCCACCTCGTCGAGGCGGACGAGCAGCCCGCCCGCGCCTTCGACAAGGACGATGTCGTGCACCGCCGCCAGCTTCGCCGCCGCCTCAGCGATGTCGGCCGGGCCCACCGGGGCGGCACCGGAGCGCCGCGCGGCCGTGGCGGGCGCCAGCGGCTCGGGGTACCGGGCCAGTTCGACGCTGGTGACCTCGGGCCCGGCGAGCCGGGTGACCTCGGCCGCGTCGCCCGGCTCGCCGGGGCCCACCCCGGTCTGCGCGGGCTTGAGGTACGCGACGCTGTACTGGCTGAACAGCGCGGTCGCCGCGATCGCCGCCGTGGTCACCGTCTTGCCGATCTCCGTGCCCGTGCCGGTCACGAACAACACCGTCATGCCGCCTCCGCCGCCGCGCGCACCGCCGCGCAGATGCGCGCGATGTCCTCGTCCCCCGTGACGTACGGGGGCATCGTGTAGATCAAGTCCCGGAACGGGCGCAACCATACCCCGCTGCGGACGGCGGCCCGCGTCGCGGTGGCGAGGTCGACCTGGTGGTCGAGCTGGACGACGCCGATCGCGCCCAGCACCCGCACGTCCCGCACCCCCGGGATGCCTGCGGCGGGCGCGAGCCCCTCGCGCAGCCCGGCCTCGATCCGCTTGACCTCCTGCGCCCAGTCCTGGCCGAGCAGCAGGTCGAGGGAGGCGCAGGCGACGGCCGCGGCCAGCGGGTTGCCCATGAAGGTCGGCCCGTGGGCGAGCACCGGCACCTCGCCCCGGGAGATCCCGTCGGCGACGCGCGGGGTGCACAAGGTGGCGGCCATCGTCAGGTAGCCGCCCGTCAGGGCCTTGCCGAGGCACATCACGTCCGGACAGACCCCGGCCTGCTCGGCGGCGAACAGCGTCCCGGTGCGCCCGAAGCCGGTGGCGATCTCGTCGAACACCAGCAGCACGTCGTGCTCGTCGCACGCCTCGCGGAGCACCCGCAGGTAGTCGGGGGAGTGGAAGGCCATGCCGCCCGCGCCCTGCACGACGGGCTCCACCACGACCGCGGCCAGCTCGTGCGCGTGACGGGCGATCGTCTCCCGCAGGTGGTCCGCGTACGCCTCCTCGTAGGCGGCCGGCGGGGCGTCCGCGAAGACCTGCCGGGGCAGGACGCCGGACCACAGCCCGTGCATGCCGCCCTCGGGGTCGCAGACGGACATCGGCTGCCAGGTGTCGCCGTGGTAGCCGCCGCGCCAGGTCATCAGCCGCTGCTTCTCCGGCCGCCCGAGCGAACGCCAGTACTGCAGGCACATCTTGACCGCGACCTCGACCGAGACCGAGCCGGAGTCGGCGAGGAAGACGTGCCGCAGCGGCTCGGGGGTGATCTCCACCAGGCGGGCGGCGAGCCGCACGGCCGGCTCGTGGGTGAGCCCGCCGAACATCACGTGGCTCATCCGGTCGAGCTGGCCGCGGGCCGCCTCGTTGAGCACCGGGTGGTTGTAGCCGTGGATCGCCGACCACCACGACGACATGCCGTCGACGAGGTCGGTCATCCCCTCGACGGGCTCGGCGAGCCGCAGCCGGACCCCGGCCGCGGACTCGACGACGAGCGGTTCCTGACGGCCCGGCATGGGCCCGTACGGATGCCAGACGTGCTCCCGGTCCAGTGCCAGCAGTTCGCCCGGGGTGAGCGGCTCAGGCATTGGGGGGCAGGTCCGTGCCGGTGCCGCGGCGGCGTACGGCCACCAGGTCGGTGCGGGCGGCACCCGCGGCCGCAGGCTGCGCGGCGTGACCGGAGCCGTGACCGGCGCCGTGACCCGTGCCTTGGGCGTGGCCGCCGCAGGGGCCGCAGCCGCCGCCCTCGCCCTCGCCGTGCGAGGCGCAGCCCGCGGAGCCCTGGGCACCGCAGCCCCCGGCCGCGGCCGCCGCGTCCACGCGGTGCACGGGCAGGGTCACCTCTCCGGCGCCCTCCACCTCGAAACCGGCGTCCGCGATCATGTCGAGGTCGGCCCTGCCGGCCTGGCCCTCACTGGTGAGGTAGTCGCCCAGGAAGATGGAGTTCGCCAGGTGCAGCGCGAGCGGCTGCATGGTCCGCAGGTGCACCTCCCGGCCGCCCGCGATGCGGACCTCCACATCGGGGCAGACGAACCGCACCATCGCCAGGATCCGCAGGCACTGCTGCGGGGTGAGGTTCCACTCCTTCGCCAGCGGGGTGCCCTCGAAGGGGATCAGGAAGTTCACCGGGACGGAGTCGGGGTCCAGCTCGCGGAGCGAGAAGACCACGTCGACCAGGTCCTCGTCGCTCTCGCCCATGCCCGCGATCAGTCCGGAGCAGGCCGACAGGCCCGCCGCCTGGGCCTGTTGCACCGTTTCGACCCGGTCCGCGTAGGTGTGGGTGGTGGTGATGCCCCCGTAGGTGGCCTCGGAGGTGTTGAGGTTGTGGTTGTACGCGTCGGCGCCCGCTCCGCGCAGCCGCTCGGCCTGTCCGTCGGAGAGGAGGCCCAGGCAGGCGCACACCTCGACGTCCTCGTTCCGCTCCTTGATGGCCTCGATGGTCCGGGAGACCCGGTCCACGTCGCGGTCGGTGGGGCCGCGCCCGCTCGCCACCAGGCAGACCCGCTTGGCGCCGCCGGCGACCCCCGCCGCCGCGGCGGCCGCCGCCTCGTCGGGCTTCAGCCAGGTGTACTTGAGGATCCCGGCCTCCGAGCCGAGCCGCTGCGAACAGTACGAGCAGTCCTCGGGGCACAGCCCCGACTTCAGGTTGACCAGGTAGTTCAGCTTCACCCGGCGGCCGAACCACGCGCGGCGCACCTTGCCGGCCGCGGCCACCACGTCGAGGAGTTCGTCGTCGGAGGTCGCCAGCACGGCGAGCGCCTCCTCGCGGGTGGGCAGCTCGCGGCGCAGGCCCTTCTCCACCAAAGCATTGAGCAGTTCCATGCCGCGATCCTGACGCACGGCACCGGCCGCGGCCAATGGGACATCCCACAAGACCGCTCGCTCAGGGTGTGTGCATCACCACACCGTGCGAGGCGGTCCGGCACACTACGGTGCTGCCGAACCCTCCGCCGACCCCAGGGGACGACCATGACCCGCGACCCGTTCGACTGGATCGACGCGCACGCCGAACGGCGCCGCGCCGCCGGGCTGGTGCGCACCCTGCGGCCCCGTCCCGTCAGCTCGCCGCTGCTGGACCTTGCCTCCAACGACTACCTGGGGCTCGCCCACCACCCCGAGGTGACCCGCGCCGGTGCGGACGCCTGCCTGCGCTGGGGCGCCGGCTCGACCGGTTCGCGACTGGTCACCGGCAGCACCGAGCTGCACGCCGAACTGGAGGCCGAACTCGCCGCCTTCTGCGGCTTCGAGGCGGCGCTGGTCCTCGCCTCCGGCTACGCCGCCAACCTTGCCGCCGTCACCGCGCTCACCACCGAGCCGGGCACGCTCATCGTCTCCGACAGCGGCAACCACGCCTCGCTCATCGACGGCTGCCGGCTCTCCCGTGCCGGCACCGAGGTCGTGCCGCACGCCGATCCGGACGCCCTGCACAAGGCGCTCATCGGTCACGACGGGCCCGCCGTGGCCGTCACCGACTCGGTCTTCTCGGTGGACGGCGACGCCGCCCCGCTCCGCGCGCTGGCCGCCGTCTGCGGTGAGCACGGGGCCGCGCTGCTGGTGGACGACGCCCACGGACTCGGGGTGCTCGGCCCCGGGGGCCGGGGGGCGGCTGCCGAGGCGGGTCTGGCGGGCGCGCCCGGACTGGTGTGCACCGCCACCCTCTCCAAGTCCCTGGGCAGCCAGGGCGGCGTGGTGCTCGGCCCGGCCCGGGTCATCGAGCACCTGGTCAACGCCGCGCGGACGTTCATCTTCGACACGGGCCTCGCCCCGGCGGCGACGGGCGCGGCACTCGCCGCGCTGCGCCTGCTGGGGCGGGAGCCGGAGCGTGCCGTACGGGCCCGGGCGGTCGCCCGCGAGCTGTACGAGCGGCTGGCGGGGGCGGGGCTGGACGCCACCGCGCCGGACGCGTGCGTGGTGTCGGTGCGGGCGCCGTCGCCCGAGGCGGCGGTCGAGTGGGCCGCGGCGTGCCGTGCGGCGGGTCTCGCGGTGGGGTGCTTCAGGCCGCCGTCCGTGCCCGACGGGATCTCGCGGCTGCGGCTCACCGCGCGGGCGGATCTGACGGACCGGGAGATCGGCGACGCCGTGGGGACGATCGTCCGTACGGCGCCGCCGCGCCCCTGAGGTCAGGGGCGTTCGGTCAGGCTCCCCGTCGCCACGGCGGCGAGGAACTCCGCCCAGGCCGCCGGGGGGAAGAGCAGGGCGGGGCCGCGCACATCCTTGGAGTCGCGTACGGCGAGCTGTCCCGAGAGCGGCCCGTCCCCGACGAGGGCCGTCTCGACGCAGTTGTTCGCCGCCGTGCTGTAGCTGCTGCGTCGCCAATTCACACCGAAGAGGGACGCACTGGAGGTGACGTACTGAGGCAGAGCGTCGGACATGGGGGGTGTGCCTCCTTACGCGCCTTTGCTGATAGCGGAGATGAAGGACAGCGACTGCTCACTCGACAGGGCGTGGGAGCGCAGCCGATTGAAGGCAGCACCGTACGCCCTGACGTCCTCGTGCTGATCCAGATAGAGACTACTCGTCAAATGGTCGAAAACAACCACGTCCAGATCAGCAATGCGCGGAAATGAGAAGATTACGAAAGGGCCAGTAACGCCTATATGCCCACCGGCCGAGAAAGGCAGCACCTGCAGATGCACATGAGGCAGTGAACCGAGCTCCACAAGATGGCTCAATTGCGCCGCCATCACTCCGGGACCCCCCACGCTGCGGCGCAGCACCGCCTCGTCCAGCACCGCCCACAGCTCCAGCGGCGGTTCGGCGCGCAGCACCGCCTGGCGGGCCATCCGCACCTGCACCAGGGTCGCGATCTGCCGCGGACCGAGTTGCGGGAGGACGGAACGGGTGAGCTCGCGGGCGTAGTCCGGGGTCTGCAGCAGCCCGGGCACCACCGTCGTCTCCAGCGTCCGCGCACGGCAGGCGTCGGTCTCCAGGGAGATGAAGTCCCGGTAGGCCGAAGGGAGTTCCTCCCGGAACTCATGCCACCAGCCACGCCGGTCGCCCTCGCCGGCGAGGGCGGCGAGCATCTCCCGCAGTCGCTGGTCGCGCACTCCGTACACGTCCAGCAGCGCCGTGACGTCCTCGGGGCGCACCCCGCTGCGGCCGGTCTCGATCCGGCTCACCTTGGACTGGTGCCATCCCAGGCGCTGGGCGGCCTCACCGCTCGTGAGCCCCGCCGTGTCGCGCAGACGGCGCAATTCCGAGCCGATCTTTCGGCGGCGTACCGCCGGCACCTGCTGCATGGTGTGTGCACCTCCCGGTTCCCGGCACCCCCGCCGGTCCCCGAGCGAAGTCTGCCGCGCAAATACGTTCTCTCGTAGCAGAGTTCACCGCTTTGGGCGACAGATATATGCATATAGCTGTGGTGACACCGGATTAAGGGCACGATGGGTGACACTCTGGCGCGTGAGTGCCGTACGGGGACGTGCCGCGCGGAAGGCGGGGCACGGCGCCTTCGGCCGTCGCGCGCGCGGCCACGGGCGCGGCGCGGCCGGCGTCCTGGTCACGGCGGGAAAGGGACAGCGTCGCCATGGCAGACCACCAGGAAGCATCCGTCACCCTGCCGAGCGACCCTGCCTCGGTCCCCGCGGTACGCCGCTACGTGAGCGAGCTGCTGGTGGAGTGGGGCATGCCCGAGGACTCGGACCCGGCCGACTCCGTGCGGCTCATCGTCTCCGAGCTCGCGACCAACGCGGTGCTGCACACGTTCGGCCAGTCACCCACCTTCACCCTCGACGTGCAGCTGGACCGGGACGAACAACTGCGCATCGGGGTCACGGACAGTCACCCCCGGTGGCCCCAGCGTCTGCCCGCCGCCGTGCAGCAGGACAACGGCCGGGGCATGGTGATCATCCGTCATCTCACGGCGGAGGCGGGCGGCTCGCTCCTGGTCACCCCGACCGCGGAGGGCGGCAAGACGGTGTGGATCCACCTGCCCTGGGCCACCGCCGCCGCCGTCGAGTGACTCCGGCGGAGCTCAGCCCTCCCGGGTGAGCAGCAGGGCCTCGGCACCCATCGGCACGAAACCCGCCGCCGTGAACGCCCGCACGCCGGCCGCGTTGCCCGGGGCGACCTGCGCCCATACCGCCCCGCCCTCCGGGACGAGATGACGTGCCGCCAGCGCGAGCCGGCGGCCGAGGCCCGCGCCGCGCGCCTCCGGATCGACCTCCACCGCCGCCTCCCAGCGGCCCGCCACACCCCGGCCCGTCAGTACGGTGCCCCCCGGCACCGTCCACGCCCGTACCTGGTCACGGTGGCGCAGGGCCCGGGCGATCCGCGGGTGATCCCGGTCGGCGCTCTCCCGAAGGGGCAGGCCCAGGGCGACCGGCGGTGGTCCCGGCAGGGCCGAGGCGGCGGTCAGCAGGTCGACGTTGTCCACCGTGCGGTCCAGCAGCCCGCACAGGGCGGTGAGGAACGGCGGACCGAGCGGCGCCGAGAGGTCGTCGGGCGGCAGCAGCCCGCGGATCCGCTCCGGATCGGCATCCGCGGAGACCACGGCATGGGCGGTGAAGGCGATCACCCCGGCGTCGCGCGGCGCGGGCTGCGGCAGGACCGTCACCGATCCGTCGGCGGGCGGGAAGACGCCCGCGGCGGCGCCGGCGAGGATCCGTATCAGGGACACACCGGCACGTTACCGGCCCGTCCGCGGTGCCGGTCGCGCCGCCCGGGAGCCCCGCCTCCCGGGCGACGCGACCGGGGTCACTTCACCCGGCCGTACCAGACGCTGCCGCTCCAGATCTTCTCCAGCCGGACCCGGCCGCCGGGCCTGGGGGAGTGCCAGATCTTCCCGTGCCCCGCGTACATCCCCACGTGGTAGACGTTGCTCCCGTAGTGGAAGAAGACCAGGTCACCACGGGTCCGTGCGGACTTCCGGATGTGCCGGACGCTGTTGTACTGCGCCCCCGCCGTGCGGGGGAGCTTCTTGCCCGCCTTCTTGAAGGAGTAGAAGGTGAGCCCGGAGCAGTCGAACCTGCCGGGACCCGCGGCCCCGTACTGGTACGGGGCGCCCTTCTTGGACGCCGCGATCTTCAGCGCCTTGGCGGAGACCGTCGCCGCGTCGGCCTGCTGGGCGAGTTCGGGCAGTACCGCGGGACCGGCCACGGCGGCCGCCGTGAGGGCGGATACCGCCCCCAGCCGGCACAGGACCCCGGACATGGCTGTCGGCGCACTCATGCGCAACCCTTCGTCGTCCGCCTGCGAAGGATGACCTGTCGGGTTCGGGCAGGCGAAGATGCCCGGCCGCGGATGCGGCTTCACCCCAAGGGTCCGGCGACCGGCGCCGGACCCGCCGTGCTCGGGTCCTCCGCTCCTGCCGATGCGTCGTTGTCGACCGGGCATCCGCGCGGCGGCAGGATTCGGCGTCCGCGCGGACCGCCCCGCCGGGATGACGGGGGCTTGTCGTCGAAGGGATGATCACCCACCGAAGCGGCCGATTCCCAGCGCAACCGGTCGAATGTGAGTCTGTTCACGACTCACCTATTCGGGTGGACTCCAGGACACACAGCCCTGACTGACGACTCGAAAGGAGTCGAACACCAGGGATGGAGCGTCAGATTCCGGATGTGTGCGGCCATATCGCGCAACTCGGGGCCACTCGGCCGTCCACGGCAGATACAACGATCGGGCGAGTCCATTCGGTTCGAGTTCGCGCCGCCCGAACGGACCAGTGTGTCGTGACGCTCTGTCAGCGTGGCCTCGGCGGAGGCAAGGCGACCTGCCCTGCGCGCCGTTCGCCGTCGAGCACCCGCAGGGCCCGTTCCATCGTCGCCGTGTGCACCTCGTTCTCCCCGCGCATGTGCATCAGCGTCAGCGCGTCACGCAGCTGCGCGGCCCGTCCCACCAGGGCCTGCGCGGCGCGCAGCGCCCCGTAGGTGTCCCTGGAGCGGGACGGGTTGATCCGGCCCAGCAGGTCCACGACCCCCAGGTAGGCGTCGACGAGCTCGCCCTCGGCCCTGGTCAGGGCCGGGAGCGGGGGCAGTTCGGGCATCATCGCCGGTCACCGCAGGGCGCGCGGTGCGCGGCCCGCGCCGTCCTTGCGGCTCATCGTCAGCCGGTCCACCAGGCCGTAGGCGAGTGCCGACGGAGCGTCAAAAATGGTGTCCCGCTCGATGTCGGCCCGGATCCGGTCGCGGTCCTGCCCGGTGTGCCGTACGAGCAGCTCCTCCAATTGGTCCCGTCGGCGGAGCAGTTCCCTGGCCTGGATCTCCAGGTCGGCCGTCGTGCCCTGGATGACCTCGGCGAACGAGGGCTGGTGGATCAGCACCCGCGAGCCGGGGGTCGCCAGCCGCTTGCCGGGCGTTCCGGCGGCGAGCAGGACGGCCGCCGCCGAGGCCGCCTGGCCGACGCACACCGTCGACACGTCGCAGCTGACGAACTGCATCGTGTCGTAGACCGCCGTCATCGCGGTGAAGGACCCGCCGGGGGAATTGATGTAGAGCGAGATGTCCTGCTCCGGGGCGGCGGCCTCCAGGTGGATCAGCTGCGCCATCACGTCGTTGGCCGAGGTGTCGTCGATGGGTGTCCCGAGCAGGACGATCCGCTCCTGGAGCAGCTTGGAGTACGGGTCCATGGAACGCACGCCCTCGCTGGTGCGCTCGGTGAACTCGGGCAGGACGTAGCGGGCGGTCGGTCGAAGCATCGCTGCACCTCCGTGGGCACCCGGGGCAGGGGCGCCCGTCGCTGTAAAAAATGTACAGGACGTACATCTCGTTATGATGGGGAGCATGGCCCACGAAGTACCGGTGACACAAGCGCGTGCGGAGCTGGCGGAGCTGATCAACCGCGTCGTCTACGGCGGTGAGCGGGTGGTCGTGACACGTCACGGCAAGCCGCTGGTCGCTCTGGTCTCCGCCGCTGACCTGCAACGACTCCAAGAACTGGACGCCGCCCCCGAGGAGGCGGTGGTCAGTACGGTCTCCTCGGTGCGCGGGACGGTGTCCGCCACGGGCGAACGCCGCCGCTTCGGCATCGCGGCGGAGCACCGTGGCTCGACGAACGCCCGCCACGACGGGGCCTGAGCGGCACGTAGCGGCGGGCGGGGCCTCTGCCCGACGGCGCGCAGGGGCAGGCGGGCGCAGCCCGGCAGCGCCCAGGCGGTCGGCCGCGCCACCGGGCCCGTGGCCGCCTGGCCGTCCAGGAAGGCGCTGTCGCGCGTCGACGAGTGCCCGGCGCCGGCGCGGCCGCCGGGCCGCACCGCTCCGGTGCGGGCGACGCGGGTCCCACCGCGTCGCCGTCAAGGTCGGCAGCGAGGCGCCGCGCGACCCCGTGCCCGCCTGGTGGCCGCCGCACCCGTGTCGTGCGCCAAGGAGCGCGAGCGCCGTGGCATGCTGCCGGAGGTCGCCCGCACGCCGATCGGCGGCGACCCGCCGCCGGCGCCGTGGCACCCCGCCGTTCCCGGGGGCGCCGGACCGCGCGCCCGCCGCCCCCACCCCGGAGGGCGGGAGTTAACGCGGACGAAACGCCGCCGAACTAGCCTGCGGCTTCCGGACAACGGCAGAGCGGATCCGCGGGCCGGGGACGCCCCGCGGGCCCTTCACCCGGGACGACTGCGAGGTGTGGCCATGCAATTGACCCCCCACGAGCAGGAACGCCTGCTCGTCCACGTCGCCGCCGACGTGGCGGAGAAGCGGCGGGCCAGGGGCCTGCGGCTGAACCACCCGGAGGCCGTCGCCCTGATCACCTCGCACCTCCTGGAGGGCGCCAGGGACGGCCGCACCGTCGCCGAACTCATGGCCTCCGGCCGCAAGGTGCTCACCCGGGACGACGTCATGCAGGGCGTGCCGGAGATGATCCGCGACGTCCAGGTCGAGGCCACCTTCCCGGACGGCACCAAGCTCGTCACCGTCCACGAGCCGATCGTCTAGGAGCCGCCGCGTGATCCCCGGGGAGATCCTGTACGCCGCCGAACCCGTCGTGCTCAACGAGGGCAAGCCGGTGACCCGCCTGACCGTGCTGAACTCCGCCGACCGGCCGGTCCAGGTCGGTTCCCACTACCACTTCGCCGAGGCCAACCCCGGCCTCGTCTTCGACCGCGCCGCGGCCCGCGGCAAGCGCCTGGCCGTCGCCGCCGGCACCGCCGTGCGCTTCGAGCCCGGCATCCCCGTCGAGGTCGATCTCGTGCCGCTCGGCGGCGCGCGGATCGTGGCCGGACTGCGCGGTGAGACCGGAGGTGCCCTCGATGGCTGAGCTCTCGCGCGCCGTATACGCCGACCTGTTCGGGCCGACCACCGGGGACCGCCTGCGGCTCGCCGACACCGACCTGCTGATCGAGGTCGAGCGGGACCTGTCGGGAGGCGCCGACGGCTCGGGCGACGAGGTCGTCTTCGGCGGCGGCAAGGTGATCCGCGAGTCCATGGGGCAGGCCCGCGCCACCCGGGCCGAGGGCACCCCCGACACGGTGATCACCGGCGCCGTCGTCCTGGACCACAGGGGCGTGGTCAAGGCGGACATCGGCATCCGCGACGGGCGGATCGCGGCGCTCGGCAAGGCGGGCAACCCCGACACCATGGACGGCGTCCACCCGGACCTCGTCATCGGGCCCGAGACCGAGGTCATCGCCGGCAACGGCAGGATCGTCACCGCCGGGGCGGTCGACGCGCACGTCCACTTCATCTCCCCGACGATCGTGGACGAGGCCCTGGCCTCCGGCATCACCACGCTCGTCGGCGGCGGCACCGGCCCGGCCGAGGGCACCAAGGCCACCACCATCACGCCCGGACCCTGGCACCTGGCCCGGATGTTCGCCGCGCTGGAGCACTACCCGGTCAACATCGGCCTGCTCGGCAAGGGCAACACCGTCTCCCACGAGGCGATGCTCTCCCAGCTGCGCGGCGGGGCCGTGGGCTTCAAGATCCACGAGGACTGGGGCGCCACCCCGGCCGCGATCGACGCCTGCCTGACGGTCTGCGAGGCGACCGGTGCGCAGCTCGCCGTCCACACCGACACCCTCAACGAGGCCGGTTTCGTCGAGGACACCCTCGCCGCCATCGCCGGGCGGGGCATCCACGCCTACCACACCGAGGGCGCGGGCGGCGGGCACGCACCGGACATCATGACGGTCGTCGCCCACCCCAACGTCCTGCCGTCCTCGACCAACCCGACCCGCCCGCACACCGTCAACACCGTCGAGGAGCACCTCGACATGCTGATGGTCTGCCACCACCTCAACCCCGCCGTGCCCGAGGACCTCGCCTTCGCCGAGTCGCGGATCAGGCCCGGCACGATCGCGGCCGAGGACGTCCTGCACGACCTGGGGGCGATCTCGATCATCTCCTCGGACTCCCAGGCCATGGGCCGGATCGGCGAGGTCGTGCTGCGCACCTGGCAGACCGCGCACGTGATGAAGCGGCGGCGCGGCGCCCTGCCCGGCGACGGGCGGGCCGACAACCTGCGCGCACGTCGATATGTCGCCAAGTACACCATCAACCCCGCCGTCGCCCAGGGGCTCGACGGGGAGATCGGCTCCGTCGAGAGCGGCAAGCTCGCCGACCTGGTGCTGTGGGACCCGGCGTTCTTCGGCGTCAAGCCGCAACTCGTCCTCAAGGGCGGCCAGATCGCCTACGCGCAGATGGGCGACGCCAACGCCTCCATCCCGACCCCCCAGCCGGTCCTGCCGCGCCCGATGTTCGGTGCGATCGGCGGGGCCCCCGCCGCCAACTCCTTCACCTTCGTGACGCACACCGCCCTGGAGGACGGCCTCGCCGAACGCCTCGCCCTCGGGAAGCGGTTCCTCCCGATCCGCGACACCCGGCGCGTCACCAAGGCGGACATGCGCGAGAACGACGCCATGCCGCGCGTCGAGGTGGATCCCGACACCTTCACCGTCCGCATCGACGGAGACGTCGTCGAACCCGCCCCGGCCGTGGAACTTCCCATGGCCCAGCGGTACTTCCTGTTCTGACCGAAGCAGGAGGACGATGAACCGCGCCGCGCTGCTGCTGCTCGCCGACGGCCGTTTCCCCGCCGGCGGCCACGCCCATTCCGCAGGGGCCGAGGCCGCCGTCACGGCGGGCCGGATCACCGGCCCCGGCACGCTCGAGGACTTCTGCCGGGGCAGACTCCACACCGCGGGCCTGGTGGCCGCGGCGCTCGCCGCAGCGGCCGCGGCGGGCGCCGACCCGCTCGCCCTGGACGAGGCCGCGGACGCCCGCACCCCCTCGCCCGCACTGCGGCAGACCGCCCGGCGCCTCGGCCGCCAGATGATGCGCGCCGCCCGCGCCGCCTGGCCGTCACCCGGCCTCGACGCGCTCGCCACCGCGCGGCCGCGGGGCGCCCACCAGCCCGTCGTGCTCGGCGTCACGGCCCGGGCCGCCGGGCTCACCCCGCTGGACGCCGCGCACGCGGCGGCGTACGAGGCCGTGACCGGCCCGGCCACCGCGGCCGTACGCCTGCTGAGCCTGGACCCGTTCGAGGTGACGGCCGTCCTCGCCCGGCTCGCCCCGGACCTGGACGAGGTCGCCGCCCGGGCGGCCGACGCCGCCCACCGCTGCCTCACCGAGGGCACCGGCGCCCTGCCGGCCGCCTCCGCGCCCCTGCTCGACGTGTACGCCGAGGCCCACGCCGGGTGGCCCGTCCGCCTCTTCGCCTCCTAGGGGGAACCTCATGCACCTCGACCACGGGCACACCGTCTTCCCGCAGCGGCACACCTGGGCCGCATCCACCGCCCGCCCCGACGGCAGCCGCCGGGCCCTGCGCATCGGCCTCGGCGGCCCGGTCGGCTCGGGCAAGACCGCCACCGTCGCCGCGCTCTGCCGCGCGCTGCGCGACGAGTTGTCCATCGCCGTCGTCACCAACGACATCTACACGCGTGAGGACGCCGACTTCCTCCTGCGCAACGCCGTCCTGCCGCCCGAGCGCATCGCCGCCGTGGAGACCGGCGCGTGCCCGCACACCGCGATCCGCGACGACATCTCGGCCAACCTCGAAGCGGTCGAGGAACTGGAGGACACCGCCGGGCCACTCGACCTCGTCCTGGTGGAGTCCGGCGGCGACAACCTCACCGCCACCTTCTCCAAGGGACTGGCCGACGCCCAGGTGTTCGTCATCGACGTGGCCGGCGGCGACGACATCCCGCGCAAGGGCGGTCCCGGCGTCACCACCGCCGACCTGCTGGTCGTCAACAAGACCGACCTCGCCCCCTACGTGGGCTCCGACCTCGGCCGCATGGCGCGCGACGCGAGGCAGCAGCGCGGCGAACTGCCCGTGGTCTTCACCTCCCTCGTGGCCGAGAACGGGGTCGCCCCCGTCGCCGAGTGGGTCCGGGCGCGGCTCGCGGCCTGGGCGACGGTCCCCGCGTGAGCGGGGTCCACGCCACCGCGCGGATCACCGCCGTCCCGGACGGCCGCGGCGGCACCGCGCTGCCCGAACTCGCCGGTGAGGGGCCGCTCGCGCTGCGCCGCACCCGGTCCGCGGACGAACGGGCGGCCAGGGTGACGGTCGTGGGCGCCATGACGGCCCCGCTCGGCGGCGACCGGCTGGCCGTGCACGTCACCGCCGCACCGGGCGCCGTGCTGCACGTCGACGCGGCGGCGGCCACCGTCGCGCTGCCCGGCCGCGGCGGCGAGCAGGCGCGGTACGACCTACGGCTCACCGTCGGCGAGGACGCCGAACTGCACTGGCTGCCGCAGCCGCTGATCGCCGCGGAGGGCAGCGACCTCCGCATGACCACCACGGCCGAACTCGCCCCGGGCGCCCGCCTGGTGCTGCGCGAGGAGCAGATCCTCGGCCGGGCCGGGGAGCGGCCGGGCCGGCTCACCACCCGCCTCACGGTACGGATCGGCGGCCGTCCGCTGCTGGACCAGGAACTCTCCTTCGGGCCGGGCGCGGCGGGCTGGGCGGGCCCCGCCGTCCTGCACACCTACCGTGCCGCGGGCCAACTGCTCGTCGTCGACCCGGCGTTCGAGGAGAAGCCGGTGGAGGCCAGGGTGCCGGTACGGGAGGCGGAACAGGGCGAGTCCGTCCTGACGCCGCTGGCCGGTCCCGCCGCGCTGCTGACCGCCGTCGCCCCGGACGGGCTGTGCCTGCGCCGGTTGCTGTCGGCTAGCGTGGCCCCGTGACGTCCATAGACACCGAGAACCCCGGCCGCTACGGCCCCAGCGCGACCACCGAGGCACAGCCGGAGCAGGTCGGCCCCGTCCGCACCGAGTACGCACCGGCCCACGACGGCGACCCCGACCCGGGCGAGATCGTCTGGACCTGGGTGCCCTACGAGGAGAACGACGGCCGCGGCAAGGACCGACCGGTCCTCGTCGTCGCACGCGAGCGGGGCGGCACCCTGCTCGCGGTGCAGCTCTCCAGCAAGGAGCACAACGACGACCGCGAGTGGGTCGCCATCGGTTCCGGCCCGTGGGACAAGTCCGGCCGCGCCTCCTGGGTGAACGTCGACCGGGTGCTGCGCGTCCACGCCGACGGCATGCGCCGCGAGGCCTGCGCGCTGGACCGGGGCCGCTTCAACATCGTCGTGAACCGGCTGAAGGAGCTGTACCGCTGGCGCTGACGCGCACGCGGACCGGCCCCCGGGGCGGGCACCGCCCCGGGGGCCGCAGCCGGCGCCGCGTCAGGGCTTCACGTCGGCGACGACCGTGTACTGCGTCGACTCGTGCTCCAGGATGCACTCGCGCAGCCCGACCCGCCGCGCCTTGAAGTCCTCGCTCGCCAGGTATGCGAGGTACTGGTCGAGCGACCGCCACTCGCTGGTGACGATCCAGCTGTCCGGGTCCGCCAGGGACCGGCACAGCTGCGAACTGATGAAGCCGTCTGCCGTGACGATGCCGCGGTGCACGAGGTCGTATGCCTGCGCATACTGATCCCCCTTGCCCTCGTGAAGCCGAATCCGCAGAACGACGCGTGTCTTCGGGGTGCTGTCCATGGGACCTCGATCCTTGGGGGCGCGAGGACCGTGCGCACGCCGCAGCCGCGCTGAGGACGGTGGCGTGGGGCCCGGGAGGGCCGCTCGCTCGCACGGGGCGGTGCGGGATCGCGTGCCAGGGGCCGTCGAGCGCGGGTCCCGGGACGGTCGCCCGGGGGATCGCGTCGCCCATCCCGGGGGATGGCGCCCAGTCACCGCCGTCACTCGACTGTGCGGCCCTCACCAGGGCGGGGCAAAAGGCGCTGGGCCGAACGGGTGAGGCCCGTCGGCGGGCGCGGGGCCGCCGCGCCGGGCCGGAACCCGCCCCGACGCGTCCGCAGCGCCCGCCGACCGGGGTCCCCGCGCCGCCCCCGTCCCGCCCGGAAGCCGGTCCTGCCGCCACGCGCGGGCCGGACCGGCATCGAGTCCCCCGCGGCCCCGGGCGGCGCCGTCCTCGCCTCGGCGCGCGGGCCGTCACGCCGGCGACGACCGCCGGCGGTGCCCTCGTCGTGCCGCTCGCCCGCGCCCTCGCCGGCCACGAGGTGCCCCGGCCCCGCAACCTCGTACGCGGCCTCGCCGGGGCGGCGGTGGACGGCGCCAGCCAACCGGGGTTTCCGACTCATGGGTTGGTAAAGAAACGCTCATAAGATCTTCTCTCGGAGGTGTGGAAGACGAAAGGATTCCCCTGCAGTTGTGATCGGGCCGCCACGAGCGGCACCACCAGCAGGGGGAGTTCATGGTGAGACGCACGGCCGTGCTCGGGCTGACCGCAGCCCTGATAGCCGGCACCGTCGCCACGGCGGCACCGCAGACCGCGGTCGCCCGCAGCGCGCCGAAGACGCACGGACACAGCGGCACCGCCGAGGCCCAGGGCGTACGGATCGCCGCCGCGCAGGCGGCCAGGAAGGGCATCGACTGGGCCGCCTGCCCGGCGGACTGGGGTATCGCGAGCCCCGTCGAGTGCGGCTGGGTGACCGTCCCCGTCGACTACGCCAAGCCCTACGGCAAGACGATCAAGATCGCGGTGGACCACGTCGGCAACACCGGCACCGCCGCCGAGCGCCAGGGCGCCCTGATCTACAACCCGGGCGGCCCCGGTGGCTCCGGCATGCGTTTCCCGCTCCGCGTGACGACCAAGAACCCGATCTGGGCGGCGACCGCGAAGGCCTACGACTTCGTCGGCTTCGACCCGCGCGGGGTCGGCCACTCGGCGCCCATCTCCTGCGCCGACCCGCAGGAGTTCGTAAAGGCGCCCAAGGCCGACCCGGTCCCGGACAGCGAGGCCGACAAGCGGGCACAGCGCAAGCTGGCCGCCGAGTACGCGGAAGGCTGCAAGGAGCGCACCGGCGCCGCGATGCTGTCGCAGATGACGACGGCCAACACCGCGCGCGACCTGGACGTCGTCCGCGCCGCCCTCGGCGAGCGGAAGCTCAACTACCTCGGTGTCTCCTACGGCACCTACCTCGGCGCCGTGTACGCCACGCTCTTCCCGTCGCACGTGCGCCGCATGGTCGTCGACAGCGTCGTGAACCCGTCCCGCGACCAGATCTGGTACCAGAACAACCTCGACCAGGACGTCGCGTTCGAGGGCCGCTGGAACGACTGGAAGGCCTGGGTCGCCACGTACGACTCGGTCTACCACATCGGCAACACCCCGGCGAAGGTCCAGGCGCAGTGGGAGAAGCTGCGGGCCACCGCCAAGGCGCACCCCATCGGCGGCGTCGTGGGCCCGGCCGAACTGCTCGGCCTCTTCCAGAGCGCCCCGTACTACGACTCGTCGTGGGCGGCCGTGGCCGGGATCTGGAGTGCCTACCTCAAGGGCGACACCCAGGCACTGGTCGACGCCGCGGCCCCCGACCTGTCGGACACGGCGGGCAACATCTCCTCGGAGAACGGCAACGCGGTCTACACGGCGGTGGAGTGCACCGACGCCAAGTGGCCGCGCGACTGGCGCACCTGGGACCGCGACAACACCCGGCTGCACGCCAAGTACCCGTTCCTGACCTGGTCCAACGCGTGGATGAACCTGCCGTGCGCCACGTGGGGCGTCCCGCAGCGGACCCCGGTGGAGGTGCGCACCGGCCACGGCCTGCCGCGCGTCATGATCGTCCAGAGCACCCGTGACGCGGCGACCCCGTACACGGGCGCCGTGGAGCTGCACAAGCGACTCAAGGGCTCGCTCATGATCACCGAGAAGGGCGCCGGCTCGCACGGTGTCACCGGCCTGGTCAACCCCTGTGTCAACGACCGTGTCACCGGCTACTTCGTGACGGGCAGTCTCGACCGGTCCGACGTGACGTGCGCCCCGCACGCCGCGCCGGTGCCGCCCACGAGCTGACCCACCGCGGTAGCAAGACGGACGGCCCCGCCGCGCCCACTGGGCGTGGCGGGGCCGTCGGCGTTCCGGGCCCGGGAGGCTAACCGAGCCGCACCCCGGTGGTACCCGCGCCCTCGTTGCCGTCGCCGGTGTTGACGGTGCCACGCGGCTCGAACATCAGGATGCGGGTGCCCTCCTCGGCGCGCGGCCGGTGCGGGACGCCGCGGGGGACGGTGAACACCTCGTGCGGGCCCAGGGTCACCGTGCGGTCCGGCAGTTCCAGGTGCAGCCGGCCGGCGAGGACGAGGAAGAACTCGTCGGTGTCCGCGTGCGCGTGCTCGGGGAAGTCGCCCTCCACGTTGGCGACCTTGACGTCGTAGTCGTTGACCTCGGCGAGGACGTGCGGCATCCATTTCTGGTCCACGGCGTCCATCACGGTGTCGATGTTGCGCTTGTCGCTCATGGGACTCCTCTACCCCGGGAAGGCGGCGGCGAAGGCGGCCCGGGTGGGCGAGTCCGCGCGCCGGTCGAGTACGGCGAAGACGACCCGGCCGAAACGATCCGCGAACCGCCCGCCCGGGCCGAGGTGCTCGCGGAAGGCGGCGGCGACGGCCGCCGGGTCGTTGCGGAACACCCCGCAGCCCCAGGCGCCCAGCACCAGGGAGGGGTACCCGTGCGCCGCGGCGACCTCCAGCACCCTGCCCGCCCGGGCCGACAGCGCGGCGGGCACGCGGTCCGCGGCGTCGGGCTCCTGACGGAGAATCACCCCCGCGTTGGGGGCGGCGGAGGTGAGGAAGCCGGCCTCGAAGGGCTCGTCCAGCAGGGCGCCGCGCTCGTCGCGGAAGACCGGGACGCCGGGGGAGTGGATCACCCGGTCGCTGTAGAAGGGACTGCGGTCCGCCCGGTGCCAGTCGTAGAACTCCCGCACCGTGAGCAGCGTCGTGTAGAGCGCCGACGCACGGCACAGCGCCTCCTCCTGCGCCTGTGCCCCGTTGACGTAGCCGCCGCCGGGGTTGCGGGCCGACGCGAAGTTCAGCACGGCGACCGGGACCTCCGGGACCCCCGGGGCCCGCTGCGCCAGGCGGCGTGCCGCCTGCAGGCTGTCCTCGCCCGTCACCTCGAAGGCGGTGGGCCCGATGCGCTTGGCGCCGGGACCGGGGTCGACGGGTCCCGGGCCGTACATCCGCGTCCCCCGGACGGCCCGCGCGACGGCCTCCCCGATGGCCACCTCCACCCCGCGTGCCGTCCGGTAGCGGCCGGTCGCGACGAGGTCTTCCGTCTCCTTGGCGAGTGCCCGCAGCCGCGCACTCATGTCCTGTCCCTGCTCACGGCTCCGAGGCTAGTTCGCCTGCCCGGGCCCGGCGAGCGGTTTTCCGGCGGCCAGCCAGCGGTCCTCGGCCTCGTAGTCGAACAGGTCGCCGAAGCGGTCGTACGTCGACGCCAGGACGGGGAAGGCCTCCCGCCAGTCCCGTCCGCCGAGCCGTTCCACCAGCCAGGCCACGTTCTCCGGCAGCGACTCCGCGTAGCCGGTCACGGCACGGTAGCCCAGCTCGCGCTCCGCGGCCGACATGTCCAGCACGAAGGGGTGCGCCGTGGTCCACGGGGTGTCGCCGACGTTCTTCGCCGGGGGAGGGCCGTCCACGGCGTACGTCCGCGCCTCGTGTCCCAGCAGCGCGGCGATCGCGTCCGCGATCTCCGCCACCGTCGGGGCGTACGGGTCGCCGGCGTTGAGCACCCGGGAGCCCGGGCGGCGGGCGGCCAGCCGCACCAGTTCGGCGAGGTTCGCGGCGTGCACCGGGTGGAAGCGACTCTCCCCGCCGTACGCGAGCACCCTGAACGGCCGCCGGTCCACGGCCCGCTTGACGAAGTACAGCTCCCTCGGGCGCAGGCTGTACGGGCCGTGGACCGCCCCGGCGCGCAACAGCGTGACGGGCAACCGCCCCTGCGCCGCCAGCAGGTCGCGCTCCAGCGCCGACTTGCGCGCCGAGTAGCCGCCCTCGCCGGGGGCCAGCACCGGCTGCGTCTCCGCGACGGGCACCGGGAAGACGGGCGCGCCGCCCGGCTCCCCGTCGGTGTCGAGGCTGCGGCCCCGGCCGTCCTCGTAGACAGAGCAGCTGGACACGACGACCGCGGAGCCGATCCGGTCCGCCAGCCCCGTCAACTGCCGTGCGTGCTCCGGCCCGTAGGCCACGCAGTCCAGCAGCACGTCGCAGCCCTCGCCGAGCGCCGCCGCCAGCGCCGCGGTGTCCTCGCGGTCCAGGGCCACCGGCCGTACCCCTTCGGGCCACTCCACCCCACCGCCGCCGCCGCCGCGGGAGGCGGCCCGCACCTCATAGCCGTCCTCGGCGAGGGCGCGCACCGCCGCCCGGCCGATCTGTCCCGTCGCCCCGATCACGAACGCAGTTCCCGTCATGACGGCGACGCTAGGCGGCCCGAGCGCGCCGGGACCAGGGTTGTTCGCCCTGCGCGGATCCGCGCAGGGCGCAACCGGTCAGGCGCCGCGGCGCAGCCGGGAGCCGATGCCGGACTGGCCCTGCTGCTCGGCCTTGACCTCGGCGGCGTAGCGGTCGACGTACTCCTGACCGGACAGGGCGAGGATCGCGTACATGATCTCGTCCGTGGCCGAGCGCACCACATAGCGCTCGTTGTCCATCCCCTCGAAGCGGGAGAACTCCATCGGCTCGCCGAAGCGGATCGTCACCGGTTTGATGCGCGGCAGCCGCCGGCCCGCGGGCTGGATCTCGTACGTGCCGATCATCGCGCACGGGACGACCGGGACCTTGGCGCGGATGGCCATGGTGGCCACGCCGACCTTGCCCTTGTAGAGGCGTCCGTCGTGGGAGCGGGTGCCCTCGGGGTAGATGCCGAGGAGCTCGCCCTTGCCGAGCACCTTCATTCCCTCGCGGATCGCCGACTCGCCCGCCTTGCCGCCGGAGCGGTCGACCGGGATCTGGCCGATGCTGTGGAAGAACGCCGCGGTCAGCCGCCCCTTGAGGCCGGTGCCGGTGAAGTACTCGGCCTTCGCCAGGAAGGTGATCCGGCGCGGCAGGATCGCGGGCATCAGGAAGTGGTCGGAGAACGACAGATGGTTGCCCGCGACGATCGCCGCGCCCTCCTCCGGGATGTTCTCCATGCCCTCGATCCTCGGGCGGAACAGCACCCGCAGCAACGGGCCGAGGACCACGTACTTGAGCACGTAGTAGAACACGGACTGACTCCCAACTGGCGCCGATCGGCTCCGGGCGGCGTTCTGCCAGGTCACAACGCGATTCGAGGATCGTCAGTCTAGGCGCGGCCGGTGCCGCGCGTCACCGGGGCCGCACGCGTCCGCCAGGAGAACGGCCCGGACCTGACCCGTCGTCGCCTCCGGGCCCGGAGCCGGGCCCGGAGGCGATCTCCACCGCGTCCGTCCCGGCCGCCGCGCCCGCGCGGCCGGCCCCCCTCCACACCGCCCGGCGCCATGGTCCCTCAGTGTCCCGCCGTGCCCTCGCGGGCGTGGCGGGGCAGCAGGAAGGCGGCCGCCAGTGCCGCGACGAACGCGGCCGCGGCCATGAGGGCCGTCCACTGGGTCGCGGGCACCGTGCCTCCGTCGGCGGCGTAGGAGAAGAACGCCGTGCCGAGGACGGCGACCCCGACCGAACCGCCGAGCTGCTGCGCGGCGTTGAGGACACCGGAGGCCGAGCCGGTCTCGCGCTCCTCGACGTCGGCGAGGGCGATGTCGAAGAACGGCGCCATGACCAGGCCCATCGCGAAGCCGTTCAGCAGGAGGGCGGGCAGCAGCTGCCAGGTGGTGGCCCCGTGGCCCGCCAGGTGCACGGTGAGCGCCAGCGCGGCGACCGCGACCGCCGACAGCGCGAAGCCGGCCTGGATGGTGCGCCGGCCGTACCGGGGGCCGAGGACGGCACCGGAGAGGACCGCGCCCACGACCGTGCCGGCGGACCAGGGGACCATCGACGCCCCGGCGTGCAGGGCGCTGTAGCCGAGCCCCACCTGCAGGTGCAGGGTGAGCACCAGCATCAGCCCGCTGACCGCGGCGAAGAAGGCGACGCCCACCACGAGCGCGGCGGAGAAGCCGCGGTGGCGGAAGAGCCCGGGTTCGACGAGCGGGGAGCCGCCGCGCGCCACGAGCCGCCGCTGGTACCGGGCGAAGACACCGAGGACCGGGACCGCGCCCGCCATCGACAGGTATGTCCACAGCGGCCAGCCCAGGTCCCGGCCCTGGACCAGCGGGTAGACGAGCATGAGCACGCCGAGGCTGACCAGTGCCGACCCCGGCAGGTCCAGCCGCGGCGCGTGCGGCGAGCGGCCCTCGGGCAGGATGCGCAGCGCGACGGCGAAGGCGAGGACGCCGATCGGGACGTTGATCAGGAACACCGAGCGCCAGCCGGAGCCGAACAGGTCCGCGTCGGTGAGGAGACCGCCGAGCACCGGCCCGGCGACCGCGGCGAGACCCATGACGGGCCCGAACGCGCCGAAGGCCGCCCCCTGCTCCTTCGGCGGGAACATCTGGCGCAGGATGCCGAGGCCCTGCGGCACCATCATCGCGGCGAACAGCCCCTGCGCGGCCCGCCCCCCGATCAGCGTCCCGGCGGAGCCCGCGGCCGCGCACAGCGCGGAGCACACCGTGAAGCCGGCGAGCCCGGCGAGGAACATCCTGCGGCGGCCCACGATGTCGCCGAGCCGCGCCCCGGTGATCATCAGTACGGAGAAGGCCAGCGTGTAGGCGGCGGTGATCCACTGGATCTGGGTGGAGCTGCCGCCGAAATCCGCGCGGATCGAGGGCGAGGCGACGCCGACGATCGTGGCGTCGAGCAGGTCCATGATCTCGACGGCGAGGATCACGGCCAGCCCGAGCTTGCGCAAGGGATGGCCGGTTGCCGGGGGAGCGGGCGGGGAGAGCGCCTGGGTGCTCATGGGTCCTCCATCGGGGCGGGTGGCGCGGTGGCGCACGGTCGGACGAACGCCGTTCGTTTTGAACGAACAGTGTTCTAGACAACGAACGACGTTCGTGTCAAGTACGCTGTCGGTGTTCCGCTCCCGGAGGTACGCAGCACGTGACATCGGTCCCCGTCCCGCCCTGGCGCGCCGAGCGCAAGAAGGCCCCCCGCCGCAGCCTCAGCCGCGAGGCGATCGTCACAGCGGCCCTCCACGTCATCGACGCCGAGGGCCTGGACGCGCTGAGCATGCGCCGGGTCGCCCAGGAGCTGGACACCGGCGCCGCTTCGCTCTACGCGCACGTCGCCAACAAGGAGGAGCTGCTCGAGCTGCTCCTCGACCGCATCCAGGCCGGTGTGACCCGCCCCGAGCCCGACCCCGAGCGGTGGCAGGAGCAGGTCAAGGAGCTGGCACGGCAGGGCCGCAGGGTCCTCGTCGCGCACCGCGACCTGGCGCGCGCCGCCATCGGCCAGGGCATCCCCTTCGGCCCCAACGCCCTCCTCAACGCCGAGGCGATGCTGGCGATCCTCAAGGCCGGTGGCCTCTCCGACCAGGTCTGCGCCTACGGTGTGGACGCGCTCGCGCTCTTCGTCACGGCCACCGCGGTCGAGGAGAGCCTGCGCGGCCAGGGTTTCGGGGAGAGCGGCGTCACCCTCGACGAGCAGGTCGTGCGCATCCGCGAGTACTTCCGCTCCCTGCCCCCCGAGGGCTTCCCCCACATCACGGGCATGGTCGACGCCCTCATGCGCGACGAGGGCGACGAGCGCTTCGAGTTCGGCCTCGACCTCCTCGTCTCCGGCCTCGCCCGCCACGCCCCCGCCTGACATCCCCGCCCGACACCGGGGCTACGTCCGCTTCGTCGAGTGTCCGCGCCCCGGTCCGGCCGGTGACGTGTACTCGGTGCGGACTGAGTACACGCGCTCTGGCCGGCGAAGCGGCGGGAGGGGACGCTCGGGTCATGCCTCGAGAATCAGCGAATCCCCTGTCCCGGCTGCTGCCGGTCGTCCTGCAGGCCGTCGTCGCGTCGGCCGCCTGGGCCGCCTGGCTGGGCTGGGACCAGCATCGTGACGTCCGGCCCGATGGCACGGAGACCGGTCCCTACGAAGCGTGGCAGGTCGTGGGGCTGGTGCTGACGCTGCTGCCGCTCGTGTGCTGGGCCGCGTCCCGGGGCCTCTTCCCGGCCGCCGTGCTCGGTACCACGGCCGGCCTGACCGCCGCCGCCTTCTACGACTGGTCGGACGACTCGAGCGGCCTGTTCCTGGTCGGCGTGGGGATGGTCGCGACCGGGAGCCTCGTGGTGACCGCCGCCGTGGCCGCGGTGACCGCCTCCGTTCTCCGGCGAGGGCGAGGGCGAGGGCGAGGCACCGGAGCCTGACGCCGGAGCCGGCGCCCGCGGTCGTGGACCAGAATTCACTGGAACGACCTTGTAGGGAAAACGGTCCCGTCCTACTGTCCTGCCAAGACAGCCACGGGGAGGGCGAGATGGGGACAGGTTCCGCACCGGCGGACACACGGATGATGGGGATCGTGCACGGCGCGCTGCGCCGCGACCTGGAGCGCGCGCGGACGGTGCTGACCACCGAGCCGTATCCGCAGCCGCGACAGGGCGGCGCGGTCGGCCGCCACGTCGTGTGGCTGATGGAGTTCCTCCACACGCACCACACAGGTGAGGACGAGGGCCTGTGGCCGCTGGTGCGCGAGCGCGACCCGGCCACCGGGCCACTGCTGGACTCCCTGGACGCCGACCACCGCAGGATCACCCCGGCCGCCGTGACCGTGACGGACGCCGCCAGGCGGTACGCCGAGACGGCCTCCGACCAGACGCGCATCCGGCTCCTCGCGGCGCTCGACTCGCTGACGGCCGTTCTCGTGCCGCACCTGGAGCGCGAGGTCGCGCAGGCCATGCCCGTGGTGTCGGCGACCCTCACCCAGGCCGAATGGCACGCCTGGGACCAGGAGTACAACGTCAGGTCCAAGCCGTTCACGCAGCTCGGCATGGAGGGGCACTGGCTGCTCGACGGCATCGACCCCGGGGGGCACCGGATCGTCGTCCGACTGGTGCCCCCGGTCCCGCGCCTCGTCCTGCTGTACGGCTTCGCCCGCGCCTACCGGCGCCGCCGCGCGCAGTGGTGGCCCGCGCGGGACCACGCGCGGAACGGAACGGCGCACTGATGGCGACGGAGGAGGCACCCCGGGCACGGCGCCCGTACCGCTCACCGCGACGCGAGCAACAGGCCGGGGAGACACGGGCCGTGGTGCTGGCCGCGGCCGTCCGGCTGTTCGGCGAGCAGGGCTGGGCGGCGACGGGGATGCGGGACGTCGCCCGCGAGGCCGGGGTGTCGGTCGAGACGGTGTACGCGGGCTTCCGGTCCAAGGGCGAACTGCTGATGGCCGCGCTCGATGTCGCGGTGGTCGGCGACGCACGGCCCGAAACGCTGGCCGAACGGCCGGAGTTCGCAGGGCTCGGGTCCGGCACCCGGCAGGAGCGGATCGCCGCCGCCGCACGCCTGGTCACCGTGATCCACCGGCGTACCGCCGGTGTGCACCTCGCGCTGCGCGAGGCGGCCGCCTCCAACGCGGACCTCGCGCAGAGGCTCCGGGACAACCAGCGGCGCCGCCGCGTCAGCGTCGGGCAGGGCATGGCCCGCGTCACGGGGCGCGCGGTGACCCAGGAGGAGCTGGACGGGGTGTGGGCCGTCCTCGGCGTCGAGGTCTACCACCTGCTGACCGGGCTCTCCGGCTGGACCCCGCAGCAGTACGAGCACTGGGCGGCCGGTGTCATCGACCGGCTGCTCGACGCGTGACACCGGAGCACACGCAAACCGAGGGGGAGCAGGCGATGAGGGACAACGGATCCCGCGAGGGGAACGGCGCGGGGACGGAGCGGGGCGTCGCCCGGATCGGGACGTCGCTCCCACCTGCGCGTACCCGGCCCGGCGCCTTCCCAGGAGAGCGTGAGGGTGGCGCAGGCGCGGTCGCCGGCGGCTGTCCGTCCCCGGACACCGCCGCCGCCTCAGCCCGCGCCCCCGCCCCCCGCCCCCCGCCCGCGGAACCCTCAGCGCGGGGTGCGGATCGCGAACACCCCGATCGTCGCCAGCATGAGGACGACCCAGGCGAACCACACCCAGCCGTTGGGGCCGAGCGCGACCGTGTACGCGGTCACGGCGACCAGACACGCCACCGTGCACGTGATCATCGCCTTCGCAGGTGTGTGCATCCCTGGCCTCCTCCCCGGGGGCCGCGGGGCGGCGGCCCGGACTCCATGGTCCCGCCGCCGCCCGCCGTGCGCTACCAGTCGCCGTCGGTGACCTGGTTCCCGTCCCCCAGCTGTTTCACCTGACCCGGGTGCGGTGCCACCCACGGCGAATCGTCCTCGCCGAGCCAGTCGCCGACGGGCTTGACCCGGCCGAGCGTGCCGGGGGCCGCCAGGTCCTCCGCGTCGGCGTCGTAGTAGTCGAACCAGGGCAGTCCGGCGGCGGTGTACGCCGCGCGGTTCACCGGGGAGGGAGGAGCCGGCTCACCGGTGATGCGGCGCCATTCCGGCACCGTCGTGAGGTGGACGAAGACCCGGCCGGAGGGCCGGTCGCGCCAGTCGGACGGCTTGCGGTCGTCGCGGTAGACCTCCTGCCGCATCCGGCCGCCCGCGCCCAGCCCCATGGAGACCGGGGACCGGGTCGCACCCCCCGCCGGGCGCGGTGCGCCCCCCGGGGCCGGCGGCGGCGCGGCCGCCGGGGCGGCCATCGGCATCGCCCCCGGAGCGCCGCCGTAGCCCCCGAAGGCCGCGCGACGGCTGCTCTCCCGGCGCCGCTGCTCGGCCCGCCACGCGGCCAGTCGCTCCTCGCCGAGCTCGGACACCTGCAACTGCACCCCGCCCCAGACCTCCTCGCCGCTGACCTGGCCCTCGACGGTCGCGCCGAGGCCCAGCGGCAGCGCCACGAACTGCCGGATCGTCCCGGAGCCGGAGTTGATGCCGTCCAGCCACGGCTGGCGCGGCAGCACCACATAGTTCTGCGGGTCCTGCGACAGCCGGTCGCTCCACGGCCGTCCCGACACCGCGCAGACCTTGCCGACGCCCACCTGGAGCGCGGCCGGCGCGGAGGCCGAGAAGCTGAGCCACATGGCCTCGCGCTGGTAGACGGGCAGCATGACCCCGCCGCGCGCGAGCCACTCCGGGGGCGCGGTGCCGGGGTGGTCCGAGACCCGGCGCAGCGGGAAGGTGCCGATCCCGGGTGGAAGCGGATGCGTCCCCGTCTCCGGCAGCCGCAGCGTGCGCATGAAGCGCACCGTCACGCCGCCCGGCAACTGCAGCGCGTCGCCCGATATCCGTACCTGGTCGCCCATCGCGGGCCTCCCTTCGCGGCGGGCGGCCCCGTCAGCCGCGACCCCGTGCCTCCAAGGATGCCAAGTACGCGTTGTAGGCTGCCAGTTCCGCGTCGCCGTCACGGTCCGCGGCGCGGTCCTTGCGACGCGCCTGGCGCTGGTCGGAGGTGTACCACTGGATCAGCAGCGCGACGAGTACGATCACGGACGGGATCTCGCTGAACGCCCACGCGATGCCGCCGGCCGCGGTCTGGTCGTCCAGCGCGTCGATCCCCAGCGAGGCGGGCGGGTGCTGGAAGGCGCCGATCATCGGCTCGCTCGCCATCATCAGGGCGATGCCGAAGAAGGCGTGGAACGGCATCCCGGCGAACAGCTCCAGGATGCGCATCACATGGCTCGGCCGGTTCGGTCCCGGGTCCACGCCCATGATCGGCCAGAAGAACACCAGGCCCACGGCGAGGAAGTGGACCATCATCGCGATATGCCCGGTGCGGCTGCCCATGAGGGTGTCGAACAGCGGGGTGAAGTAGAGCCCGTACAGGCTGGCGATGAACAGCGGGATGGTGAACGCCGGATGCGTGATCACCCGCATGTAGCGGCTGTGCAGCAGCGCGACCAGCAGCTCCCGCGGGCCCCTGCGGCCGCGTCCCGCCGCCGGCAGCGCCCGCAGCGTCAGGGTCACCGGGGCGCCCAGCAGCAGGAGGATGGGGGAGACCATGCTGACGACCATGTGCTGCACCATGTGGACGCTGAACATGACCATGCCGTAGTCGTTCAGCGCGGTGCACATCACCAGGGCGATGGAGAGCACTCCGGCGACGAAGGCGACGATCCGGCCGGCGGGCCAGCGGTCGCCGCGCCGCAGCAGTCGTACGACCCCCCAGCCGTAGAGCACGAGCGCGAGCACACAGCCGGCCAGGAAGACCGGATCCCCGCTGAACTCGAGCCCCCGGCCAAGGGTGAACGGCGGGAGCTCCGTCGTCATCCCGTGTCCGCCGTGGTCCATCCGTCACTCTCCTGTCGCGCCTGCGCACGCACCGAGCCGTCGGCATTGTGCCGGTTGGGGCGGGTGCGCCCGCACCAGACTAGAGCCGCCCCCGGCCGCGCTTGCGACCGGGGGCGGCGACAGGGCCTGGGAGCGCGATCAGCGCGTCACAGCACGCACTCGGCCTCGACGTACCGCTCGGCCGGGACGGTCTTGAGGTGCTCGACGGCCTCGGCCAGCGGCACCAGCGTGATGTCGGTGCCGCGCAGCGCCGTCATCATGCCGAAGTCGCCGTTGTGCGCGGCCTCGACCGCGTGCCAGCCGAAGCGGGTGGCCAGTACCCGGTCGTAGGCGGTGGGGGTGCCGCCGCGCTGCACGTGGCCGAGGATGACCGGGCGGGCCTCCTTGCCCAGCCGCTCCTCCAGCTCGATCGAGAGCCGGGTGGCGATGCCGGTGAAGCGCTCGTGGCCGTAGACGTCCTTGGCGCCCGACTCGAAGTTCATCGTGCCCTCGCGGGGCTTCGCGCCCTCCGAGACCACGACGATCGCGAACTTCTTGCCCGCGGAGAAGCGCTCGCCGACCCGCTGGGTCAGCTCGTCGACGTCGAAGGGGCGCTCCGGCACGACGATCGCGTGCGCACCGGCGGCCATGCCGGAGTGCAGGGCGATCCAGCCGGTGTGCCGGCCCATGACCTCGACGATCAGCACGCGCTGGTGCGACTCGGCGGTGGTCTTCAGACGGTCCAGCGCCTCGGTGGCCACCGTCACGGCGGTGTCGAAGCCGAAGGTGACGTCGGTGGAGGCGATGTCGTTGTCGATCGTCTTGGGCACGCCCACGATCGGCAGCCCGTTGTCGGACAGCAGCCGGGCGGCCTTGAGGGTGCCCTCGCCGCCGATCGGGATGATCGCGTCCAGGCCCAGGTCGGCGACATGGCCCTTGGCCCGCTCCACACCGTCCCGCAGGTGCTCGGGGCGGACCCGGGAGGAGCCGAGGATGGTGCCGCCACGGGCCAGGATGCCTCCCACCGCGTCGAGGTCGAGCTTGCGGTAGTCGCACTCGAGGAGGCCCTTCCACCCGTCGTGGAAGCCTATGACCTCGTCCCCGTGGTCGACGACCGCGCGGTGCACGACCGACCGGATGACGGCGTTGAGGCCGGGGCAGTCGCCGCCGCTCGTCAGCACACCAATACGCATTTGCTGGTTACTCCTGAAAGATCGATCCGGGCGCCGGACCTCGTCGTCCGGATGGACCCGCGGCGACGCGCACCGCTGCCGCTAGGTTATCGAGCCGGGTCCGGGCTGCGGAAACGCCGCCCGCAGTGCGGACACCACCCGGCCCCGGCCCCCGTTGTCCCCCGGTCCGGCCCGCGACGGTGCGGGCCTCAGGCGGGCTGGCTCGCCGCCGCGATGCGCTCGGCGCGCAGCGCCTCGTACCACTGGTCGTCGACCGGCGGCAGGGCCCTGACGTCCATCGCCAGCTTGATCAGCATGTCCGCGATCTGCGGGTTGCGGGCCATGACGGGGCCGTGCATGTAGGTGCCGAACACGGTCTCGTTGTACGCGCCCTCGGTGCCGTCCCCGGTGCCGTTGCCGTTGCCGAAGCGGGTTCGGGCCAGGGGGCGGGCGTTCTTGCCGACGTGGGTGACGCCCTGGTGGTTCTCGAAGCCGGTCAGCGGCGGCAGGCCGAGCGCGGGGTCGATGTCGGCCAGCACGTCGCCGACGCAGCGCTCGCCCTCGCCGCGGACGCTCACCACGTCCAGCAGGCCGAGGCCCGGCTCGGGGCGGCCGAGGTCGTTGACGAACTCGTGGCCGATGATCTGGTAGCCGGCGCACACCGAGAAGACGATGGCGCCGTTGTCGACCGCGCGGTTCAGCCCGCCGTCGCGGCGCAGCCGCTCGGCGGCCAGCCGCTGCGGGCGGTCCTCGCCGCCGCCGATGAGGTAGATGTCACCGGAGGTCGGGATCGGCTGGTCGGACCGTACGTCGATCCGGGTGACCGGCACCCGCCGCTGGCGGGCCCGGCGCTCGGTGACCAGGACGTTGCCCTGGTCACCGTAGGTGCTCAGCAGGTCGGGGTAGACCCACACCAGACGCAGGCTGGAGTCGCTCACAGCGTGTTCTCCTGTCGAAACGGGTCTTCGGTCAGTTGCCGACGCGGCGGCGGAGGTCCTGGAAGGCGGTGTAGTTGGCGATGGCCTCGATCCGGCCGGCCGGCGAGGTGCGCACCGCCTCGTCGAAGTCCTGGCACACCTGGAAGTCCAGGCCCGCGACCTCGAGGCGGACCGCGAGGTCCAGTTTCCGGTCGCCGATGACCCGGATCGGGTGCCCGGCCAGACGGGTGTAGTCCACGTCCCACAGCCAGGAGGTGTCCGTGCCGTCGGCCCCGCGGGCGTTCACCGAGAGGATCACCGGGGTCGGCGGGCCGTCGATCAGCGAGAAGGTCTCCAGCCAGCCGGCCGGGTTCTTCGCCAGCAGCAGCCGGACGTCGCGGTCCTGGAACTGCACCACGTCGTAGCGGCCGGCGACGGCCTGCACCTTGTACATCCGCTCCAGGGCGACCTTGGGGTCCACCCCGAAGGCGGCCGCGGCGGCGGCGGACACGGCGGCGTTGGACTTGTTGGCGCGGCCGGGCAGCTGGAGCTGGATCGGCCAGGCGGACCCGTACGGGTCGATCACGTGGTCGCCGGAGAGCGCCCAGGTCGCCGTCGGGCGGCGGAAACCGCACTCGCCGCAGAACCAGTCCTCGGCCGGCCGCTGCAGGACACCGCCGCACGAGGGGCAGGACCAGGCGTCGTCCTTCCACTCCTGGCCGGCGGCGACCCAGACGACGGTCGGGCACGAGGAGGCGGCCCAGGTGATCAGGGGGTCGTCGGCGTTGGCGATGATGACGGCGTCCGAGCCCGCCAGGCCCTCGCGCCACTTCTCGGCGAGCATACGGGTCTCGGCCGCGCGGTCCAGCTGGTCGCGGGAGAGGTTGAGCAGGGCGATGGCCTTGGGCTTGACGTCACGGGCCACGCCGGCCAGGTACTTCTCGTCGACCTCGATCACGCCGTAGCGCGCCTCGGAGCCGCCGGCGAGCGCCGAGGTGATGCCGGCCGGCATGTTGGCGCCCAGGGCGTTGGAGACGACCTCGCCGTTGGCGCGCAGCGCCTCGGCGAGCAGCCGCGTCGTGGTGGTCTTGCCGTTGGTGGCCGAAACGAGCACGACGTCGAGATGGGTCGCCAGCCGGGCCAGTAGATCCGGGTCGAGTTTCAGCGCCACCCGGCCGCCGATCACCGATCCGCTGCCGCGCCCCGCCGCCCGCGACACCGCCGCCGCGGCCTTGCCCGCCGTCACGGCCAGCTTCGCCCGCGGCGACAGTGGCTCCGCGTTGCCTGCCATCGTCTCCACATCCTCCTCGCGTCCGCCCCCGCTCACCTTTCCGGCGGTCGGCCGCGGTGTGCGCACCGGGGCCGTTGCACCGGCCGGAAGGCATCGGTCGCCGATCAGCCTATCCACTTCCCCCACCGGCGCTGAAACGAGCCGCCCCCGTACGCTGGCCGGCATGCGACACACCCCCATCCCCGGCAGCTCCGGGACCGTCCGCCCGATGCGGCTGCTCGGTGATCCCGGGCTCCGGGAACCCTGCCGCGAGGTGACCGTCTTCGATGCCGAACTCGCTTCCCTCGTCGAGGACTTGTTCGCCACGATGTACGCGCACGACGGGGTGGGGCTGGCCGCGAACCAGATCGGCGTGCCGCTGCGGGTGTTCGTCTTCGACTGCCCGGACGACGAGGACGTCCGGCATCTCGGACACGTGGTCAATCCCCGGCTCGTGCACAACGACGGGGTCGTGGTGACCGGCCACGAGGGCTGCCTGTCGCTGCCGGGCGTGCACGCGGGCACCGCCCGGCACGACGAGAGCGTGATCGAGGGCGTCGACAAGGACGGCGCACCGCTGCGCGTGGAGGGCACCGGCTTCTTCGCCCGCTGCCTCCAGCACGAGTGCGACCACCTCGGCGGCGGCCTGTTCACCGACCGGCTCACCGGCCTGCGCCGCCACCGCGCGCTGCGCGCGGTCCGCCGGGCCCCCTGGGCGCCCGGCGACGGCGTTTCGCTCTAGCCCCGGCTCCGCTGGGAGGTGCCCCCACGCTGCGTTGTCGAATCGTCCGAGTAGCCCACGACGAGGACGACTCTCCGCCTTGCGATGCACCGCACCTGGGGCCCCTCCCGGCGGTAGCTGGGGGAGCCCATGTGACGACGCGCCCTGGCCGGTCAGAGGCCCGCTGCGCCCGGGCGGTCGCCGACGGCGGCGAGGCGGCCCCACAGCAGGTCGGCGAGGTGGCGGACGAGGACGTCGCGGGCGACGGGGCGCTCGCCCAGCCACCAGTCCCCGGCCGCGTGCATCATGCCGACGATGCCGTGCCCCCACACCCGGGCCGCGAGCCGGCCCTCCGGGCCGAGGTCGAGCCGCTCGGCGATGAAGCCGGCCAGTTCCTCGCCCATGCGGCGCAGCACGGGGGCGGAGTGGCGGCCGATGTCGAATCCGCGGTCGGAGTCGGCGGCGTTCTCGGCGGGGTGCATCAGGAAGCGGTAGACCTGCGGTCGGGCCTCGATGGCCGACAGGTACGCGTCGAGGGTGGCCTCCACCCGGTCGCGGCGCTCGTTGGGCGCGTCGAGGGCGGCCCGCAGGTTGGCGAGCAGCGCGTCGGTGTGGCGCTTTGCCAGGGCTCGGTAAAGTCCGCTCTTGTCGCCGAAGTGGCGGTACAGAATGGGCTTGGTGATGCCCGCCTCGGCGGCGATGGCGTTCATGGACGCCTCGGGGCCGTCCCGCAGCACGACGCGGTCCGCGGCCTCGAGGAGTTCCCTGCGCCGTTCCTCCGCCGCGGATGCCGTTCGCTGCTCCCGCCGCTGGCTGGTGTCCACCCGAGCCTCCCCGCCCGTTCGAATTTCCTCGCGCCTGCGCAACGTAACACCCCAAGTCCGGTTGACATCCCTTACCGGCCGGTAACACACTGGGCGTTACCGCAAGTAACAAGCACGTGGAGGGGACGATGGGCGACTTCTCGCTCGAGCTCGACGACGACCAGAAATCGGTGCGCGACTGGATCCACGGCTTCGCGGCCGACGTCATGCGCCCGGCTGCGGCGGAGTGGGACGAGCGCGAGGAGACCCCCTGGCCGGTGATCCAGGAGGCCGCGAAGATCGGACTCTACTCGCTCGACTTCTACGCCCAGCAGTACTTCGACCCGACCGGCCTCGGCATCCCGATCGCCATGGAGGAGCTCTTCTGGGGCGATGCGGGCATCGGCCTGTCCATCGTCGGCACCGGCCTGGCCGCCGTCGGCGTGCTGGCGAACGGCACCGAGGAGCAGATCGGTACCTGGATCCCCCAGATGTACGGCGACGTCAACGACGTGAAGGTCGCCGCCTTCTGCTCCTCCGAGCCCGACGCGGGCTCCGACGTCGGCTCGATGCGCACCACCGCCGTGTACGACGAGGCCAAGGACGAGTGGGTCCTGAACGGCACCAAGACCTGGGCGACCAACGGCGGCATAGCCAATGTCCACGTCGTCGTCGCCGTCGTCGACCCGGAGCTCGGATCCAAGGGCCACGCCTCCTTCATCGTGCCGCCGAACACCCCCGGGCTCTCCCAGGGGCAGAAGTTCAAGAAGCACGGCATCCGCGCCTCGCACACGGCCGAGGTCGTGCTCGACGGGGCCCGGGTCCCGGGAAGTTGCCTGCTCGGCGGCAAGGAGAAGCTCGACGAGCGCCTCGCCCGGGCCCGCGAGCGGGCCCGGGGCGGCGAACGTGTGAAGAACGCCGCCATGGCCACCTTCGAGGCCTCCCGTCCGGCCGTCGGCGCGATGGCCGTGGGCACGGCCCGCGCCGCGTACGAGGTCGCCCTCGACTACGCCATGACCCGCACCCAGTTCGGCCGCCCCATCATCGACAACCAGGGCGTCGCCTTCCAGCTGGCCGACATGCGCACCCAGGTCGACGCGGCCCGCCTGCTGGTCTGGCGCGCCTCCTGGATGGCGGTCTCGGGCAAGCCCTTCACCTCGGCCGAGGGCTCGATGTCCAAGCTGTACGCGAGCGAGACGGCGAAGAAGGTCACCGCCCAGGCCATCCAGATCCTCGGCGGCAACGGCTTCACCCGTGAGTACCCCGTGGAACGCATGCACAGGGATGCCGCCATCTACACGATCTTCGAGGGCACGAGCGAGATCCAGCGCCTGGTGATCGCCCGCACCCTGTCGGGCATGCCCATCCGCTGACCCCGGCCGGCCTGTTCGCGGCCGTCCGTGCCCCCGGCCCCCGGCCCCCGCCGGGAGGCGTCAGCGGCGGCGGGCGGGACGGGTGCGGGGCCGGGGGCGCAGGGCCGCTTCGAGGTCGTCGAGGGTCTCCATGAGGAGTTCGGCGCTGCGGCGGACGATGCGGTCGGAGTCCGAGCGGGGCCAGGCCTGAAGAGCGGCGCGCACGGGGGCGAAGTCCGGGGAGCGTCGTTCGCGGACCGCGGTGGCGGCGTCCGCCGTGGCCGTGCGCAGGTGCCGGGCGAAGGGCGCGGCGTCCGGGACCGGGTCGGCGTCGGGGGCCGGTAGGTGCGCCTCCATGAGCATGGGGACGCGGCCCATGGCCGACAGGGCCGCGTCGGCGCCGTCGGCGGCGCGGCGGGACAGGCCGCGGCCCCGCACGGGTTCGGCGTCGGCACGGGCGACGGCCTGGTCCCAGGCGAGCGCGGCCGCGCGGGCGTCCAGCAGGGCCGCCCGCACGGCTTCGCGCCGTCCCCGCGCGGGGGCGGCATGGGCCTCCATCGCGGCGGCGGCGTACTGCCCGGTGGCCTTGACGCGGTCGGCCAGGCGGTTCCGCAGCCGCGGGGTCTCCCACGCCGGGAAGAGCGCGTACGCGGCCATCGCCAGCACCCCGCCGAGCATCGTGAGCAGCACGCGGTCGGGCACCGTCTGCGTCCAGCTGGAACCGGCCATGCCGAGCAGGAAGACCACGTACGCCGACGCGGCCACCTGGGAGACCAGATAGCCGGTGCGCATCAGCCCGTACATCAGGGCGACGGACACCACCGCCAGTGCGGCGCAGGGGTACGGCCCCGGGGCGAAGGACTGCATCACCGCGGTCGCCACGGTGACGCCCGCGAGGGTCCCGACGAAGCGGGCCACGCTGCGGCCGTACGTCTGCGAGAAGTCGGGCCGCATCACCAGCACCGAGGTCAGCGGCGCCCAGTAGCCGTGGCCGAGCGGCAGGGCCGCGCCGAGGGCGTAGCCCGCGGGGGTGACGGCCGCCAGCCGGACGGCGTGCCGGAGGACGGGGGAGTCGAAACGAACCTCGCGCCGCACGGTGCGCACGGCGAGCGGCAGGAGCTCGGGCACGCTGGGGCGGCGCAGGTGCGCGGTGTCGGTGCTCACCGAGCCGCCGCGGCCGGCGGCGGAGGAGACCGCCTCGCTGAGCAGCGCGACGAGCCGCAGCGCGGTGCGCCGGGCGGGCCCGGTCAAGCGCTCCTCCGGGGCGGGTTCGACGAGCACCACGGACTCCGCCTCCGGCGGTACGCGCACCGGCTCGGCCTCGCGGACCGCGCGTGCCACCGCGTCCAGCACCGAGGCCGCCGCGGCCAGCAGTTCGCGGGCCCGGTCGCGCTCCGGCCCCTCGGCGGCCGCGCCGACCGTCGGATCGGCGAGCGAGGTCAGAACGGGGCGGATGCGCTCGGCCAGCACCCGCTTCCCGCGCAGCGCGGCCGGGCGCCGCCGCGCCTGCCGGTCGGTGATGACGGCCGCGCTGCGCGCGGTCATCAGCGGCTCGGGGTCGAACGGCGCGAACGGGTCGTGCCGCAGCCGCCGCGCGTAGTCGGCCTCCGCCGCGAAGGCGTCGGCCAGCGCGTCGCGCTGCAGGCCCCAGCGGCGCACCGGGAACAGCACGATCAGCGCCGCCTGCACGACCCCGCCCGCCGCGATGACCAGGGCGTGGCCGAAGGCGCTCAGCGCGGACGTCGGCAGGGTGATCACGACCAGCATGACGGCGACGGTCAGCGACGAGACGATGCCGGCGGTGGCCCCCAGCGCCCAGGCCATGCCCGCCAGGAAGGCCCAGACCGCCAGCAGCACCACGAACACCCACCAGTGCGCCCCCGCCAGGTAGCCCAGGAAGGTGCTGACGGCGAGCCCGCCGGCGGCGACCAGCGCCAGCACCGGCCGGGGCCGCCAACTGCGCTGGAAGGTGGCCATGCCGGAGGCGAAGGCGCCGAACGCGGAGGAGGCGGCGACCAGGGGGCCGGCCAGCCACAGCGACAGCCCGATGACGATGGCGACGCCCGCCGCGGCGCGCAGCGCGACGAGCGGTTCGAGCCCGGCGCGCTCGATCCGCAGCCCCTCGCGGGCGCTGCGGCGCAGGGCGCGCAACCAGGTCATGAGGCTGAGGATAGGACGGGTAGGACGGGGAGGGCCGGGTAAGCGCAGCGCAAGATCCGTTCCGGCGAGTCCGAGGAGGCAGAACGTCATGACCGCCCCAGCGCGCCGCGCCACGGTGCCGCCCGTGCCGCCCGCCCCGAGCCCGGTGCCGCCCTTCCCGCCCGACCCCGTGCCGCCCGCCCCGCATCCCGTTCCCGGCCCGACGCCCGACCCGGTGCCCGCGCCGCCCCCGCAGCCGGAGCCCGATCCCGAGCCCCAGCCCGAGCCGCAACCGCTGTAACGCCTGGTCAGAGCCGCGTAGCGGGTTCTCCCTGTCCCGGTGGGCGCCGCGTCTGGTTCAATGGGTGCCATGGCCAGCCTCATTGACACCGCGACAGGTCGCAGCGACCTCGAGCCGTTCTGGCCGTCCAGGCAGGAGTACCAGTTCGACCGGGAGTGTTGTCGCGCGGTCCCCGCGCGGACCCCGGTCCCCAGCTGACGCCGTCCCTCCCGGTCGCCGCCCGCTGCCGGCCTCCCGGCGGTCCCGCGCAACACGTCGTCCGACGACCCTTCGCGCGAGAGCCGAGACCCGCATGTCCTCCAGCACCGGCACGCAGTCACCGCCCCTGCCCGCCGCCAACCGCCTGCACCTGCGCGCCGTCCGTACGGGCGACGCCCGCGGCGGCGACGTCCCGCCCGTACCGGACTTCCTGCCGCCCGGCGCGACCTGGCTTCCCGCCCCCGGCCACCTGATGCCCGCGGGCGTGGGCGGGCCGCCGATGGTCGGCTACCTCGTCCTCGTCCCCGTCGAGGGCCAGGCGCCGCCCGAGCCCCCGGCACCCGCCGGCCTGCCGGTCTCCGTCGACGCCGAGCGCCGTGAGGCGCGGGTACCGGGGCGCGCGCTCGACCTCACGTACCTGGAGTTCGAGCTGCTCGCCCACCTGGTGGCGCACCCGCACCGTGTGCACACCCGCGACCAGCTCGTCACCACGGTCTGGGGGTACGGCCACGTGGGCGACGGGCGCACCGTCGACGTCCACATCGCCCGTCTGCGGCGCAAGCTCGGCCCCGAACACCGCGCCAGCATCGTCACCGTGCGCCGGGTCGGCTACAAGTACGCGCCGCCGGCGTCCCGCTGAGCCGTCCGGCGGACCGAAGGAGGGGGCCGGGCGACCACCGGGGGGCGTGTCCGGAACCAGCGGAAACCCGGCTCTCTCACACGTCACGTCTGTAACATGGCGCCCTACCGGAGTATGGGTACGCTTTCCCCGTTCCGGTGCGGCTCGGCGCAGCGGGGAGCGGGTCCGGAGGGCGTGATGGCTGAGTCTCGGGAGTGGGCGCCCCCTGCGCCCGCGACGGTGGCCTGGCCGGCTCCCGCCGCCGCCCGGATGTCGCTCAACGACGTCGGCGGCTTCGACTGGGACCTCGAACGCGACCGCGTGCACCTCGACGAGCACGCCCTGCGGACGGTGGACCTGCGCCCGGAGGACTTCGACGGGGACCCGAAGGCCATGTTCGCCCGGCTGTCGCCCGACGAGGCCACCGACGTCACCGAGGCGATCACCCAGGCGCTCGCCGAGGGCCGCTCCTCCTTCCTCGCCTTCGGCCGGCTCACCCGCGGTGACGGCCGCCGCGGCTGGGTCCGCTTCCAGGGACGCATCGTCCGCGACGGGACCGGCCGCGCGAACCGGGTGATAGGCCTCGTCAGCGACGCCACCGACGAACTCGCCCAGGCCGCGGAGTGCCTGCGCGCGGACGAGGACCGCCCGGCCGAGAGCAACCTGGTCATGGAGGTCACCGCGTCGCTGGCCCAGGCCGTGACCGTGCGCGACGTGACCGCGGCCCTCACCGGGAACCCCAGGATGGACCGGCTCGGCATAGCCAGCCTCTTCCTCGGCCAGGTCGAGGCCGGCCGGGTCCACGTGGTGAGCGACGCCAAGGCCGACAGCTGGGTGCCCTCGCTGCAGTACACGCGGATCGAGGACGAGTTCCCGATGAGCGAGGTCGTACGGACCCTCGTCCCGCGCTTCATCACCTCCGGCGAGGAGTTCGCCCGGCGCTACCCCAGGTTGTGGCCGCACATCGAGCCGCTCGGCGCCTCCGCCGCCGCCTACCTCCCGCTGATCGCCCAGGGCCAGCCCATCGGCGCCCTGGGCCTGCTGTACCGCCACAAGCAGGGTTTCTCGCCGCAGGAGCGCCATCTGCTGATCGCGCTCAGCGGCAGCATCGCGCAGAGCCTGCAGCGCGCCATCCTCTTCGACCAGGAGCACGACATCGCGCAGGGGCTGCAGACCGCGATGCTGCCCCGCACCATCCCGCGCATCCCAGGCACCGAGATCGCGGTGCGCTACCGCTCCGCCCGGCTGGCCAGGGACATCGGCGGCGACTGGTACGACGTCGTGGCGATGCCCGGCGGCCGGGTCGCCGTCATCATCGGTGACGTCCAGGGCCACGACACCCACGCGGCGGCCGTCATGGGCCAGTTGCGGATCGCGCTGCGCGCCTACGCCGGCGAGGGCCACCCGCCCGCCAGCGTCATGGCGCGGGCCTCGGCCTTCCTGTACGAGCTGGACACCGACCGCTTCGCCACCTGCCTGTACGCCCAGGTCGACCCGGCCACCGGGTCCGCCCTGCTGGTGCGCGCCGGGCACATCGACCCGCTGGTGCGGCAGTCCGACGGTACCGTCCGCGTGCTGCCCACCGCGGGCGGGCTGCCGCTCGGCCTCTCCGCCCAGTTCGGCAGGCCCGACTACCCCGTCACCCCCGCCGAACTCGGCCCCGGCGAGACCCTCCTGATGTTCAGTGACGGACTCGTCGAGCGACCCGGCGCCGACCTCGACGACGGTGTGCGACGGCTGTCCGCGGCGCTGTGCGAGGGCCCCGTCGAGGTACCGGCCCTCGCCGACCACCTCACCGCCGTCATGAGCGAACAGGCCACGGACGACGACATGGCCCTGCTGCTGCTCCGGCGCGACAGCGACGCCTCCCCGCACCCGCCGCACCGGCTGCACCGGCGCATCGCCCCCGGCGACCCCGAGGCGCTCTCCGAGGCCCGGGCCCTGGTCCGCGGCGCCATGGCCGGCTGGGGCCTGCGCGACCGGGTCGACGAGGCCGAACTCGCCGCCGGGGAGCTGATCACCAACGCGCTGGTGCACACCGACGGCGGCGCCCTGCTCACCCTGCGCATGCTCCCCGACCCCTCCCTGGCCCACGCCACGCCCGACGTCACCCGGCGGCTGCGCATCGAGGTGCACGACCTGGCGGCGAACTGGCCGCGCCGCCGCCAGCCCGGCGAGCGCGAGGTGTCCGGACGCGGTCTGCTGCTGGTCGACCGCCTCGCGGACGCGTGGGGCGTGGAGCCGCACGGTTCGGGCAAGGCAGTGTGGTGCGAATTCCGCGACCGCAGGAGCGGTACGGAGCCCGTCCGGCACTGACCGCGAGGGTCCGGTCGCACACCGTTCGCGCCGGTCACGTACCCCGGATTCACCCGGACGGCTCACCCGCCACGACACACCGCCCGATTGGACGCAGGCTGTCGGTGAGGAGCCAAGAAGCCACTCTGCTCACATGCTGGCCGCGCCGGCACCGGGGAGGTCTGCGATGCCGACGGTGTCTACGAGCGTGATCGTCACCCGTACCGTGGAAGAGGTCTTCGACTACCTTGCCGACGCCCGCAACCTCGCGTCGTGGAACTCCGGTGTCGCCGCCGTGGCGGCGGACGCCGTCGCCCCCGGCGAGCGGGCCGTCTACCGCTACCACTATCCGGGCCGCCACCGGGAGCACCGGCTGGTCTGCTCGGTCTTCCAGCCCTGCCGGCGGATCACCTACCGCGGCCGGCGGATGTGGAGCCCGCTGGGCACCCAGACGCCCGAGTTCGCGTTCCGGATGCTGCCGCACTCGCGGGGCGCGTTCGTCCAGTTGCAGGTCACCTGCCAGCTCGGCGGCGGCATGCTGCTGCTGGGCCCCTTCCTCGGCTGGGCCTGGCGCCGCGACCTCCCGGAGGACGCGCGCCGGCTGCGCGAGGCCCTGGGCGACCACGGCATCATGCCGCCGCCCCCGATGCCGCCCCCGCCACCACCGTCGGCGACGACGGGAGCGCTCCTCGCGAGCCAGGCCCGGGCACCGGCACCGGCGGGGGCCGTCCCCGCGCCGCCGGCCAGGGGACTGCGCCGTGCGATGGCCCGTGTAGCGGGTCAGGGCCGGATCGGCACGGGCAGCTGACGGATCCGCCGGAATCCCGGCCGCCCGGACGGTTGGCTGACAGGCTGGACGTCGTACGTGCCCCCCATACCACAGCAAGAGAGAGGAACCGCAGATGGCGGAGCAGGCCCGCATCGGCGTCACCGGACTCGCGGTCATGGGCCGCAACCTGGCCCGGAACCTCGCGCGGCACGGCCACCCCGTGGCCTTGTACAACCGCACCCCGGCCAGGACGCGCTCCCTGGTGGAGGAGTTCGGCAGCGAGGGCGAGTTCCATCCGGCGGAGTCCCTCAAGGAGTTCGTCGACTCACTCGAACGGCCCCGGCGCATCATCATCATGGTCAAGGCCGGTGCCCCCACCGACGCCGTGATCGACGAGCTGGTGCCGCTGCTGGAGCCCGGCGACATGGTCGTAGACGGCGGCAACGCCGACTACCGCGACACCAGGCGCCGGGAGAAGGCGCTGCGCGAACAGGGTCTGCACTTCGTCGGCTCCGGGATCTCCGGCGGCGAGGAGGGCGCCCTCAACGGCCCCTCGATCATGCCGGGCGGCTCGGCGGAGTCGTACGAGTCCCTGGGCCCGATCCTCGAGGACATCGCCGCCAAGGTCGACGGGGTGCCCTGCTGCACCCACGTGGGCCCGGACGGTGCCGGACACTTCGTCAAGATGGTCCACAACGGCATCGAGTACTCCGACATGCAGCTCATCGCCGAGGCCTACGACCTGCTGCGCCACGCCGCGGGCAAGCGGCCGGGCGAGATCGCGGAGATCTTCCGCACCTGGAACTCCGGCCGCCTGGAGTCGTACCTCGTCGAGATCACCGCCGAGGTGCTGGCCCACACGGACGCCGACACCGGCAAGCCCTTCGTCGACGTGGTACTGGACCAGGCCGGCCAGAAGGGCACCGGCAGCTGGACGGTGCAGAACGCCCTGGAGTTCGGCGTCCCCGTCTCCGGCATCGCCGAGGCGGTCTTCGCACGCTCGCTGTCCGGCAGCGCGGAGCTGCGCGCCGCCTCGCGCGGACTGCCCGGGCCGGCCGAGACCTGGCTGGACAGCGCGGCGAGCGACCGCTTCGCCGACGACGTCGAGCAGGCGCTGTACGCCTCGAAGATCGTCGCGTACGCCCAGGGCTTCAACCTGATCCAGGCGGGCAGCAAGGAGTTCGGCTGGGACATCGACGCGGGCGCGATGGCGACGATCTGGCGCGGCGGCTGCATCATCCGGGCGAGCTTCCTCAACCGCATCAAGGAGGCCTTCGACTCCGAGCCCGGCCGTCCCACGCTGCTGACGGACGCGCACTTCGCCGACGCCCTCGGCAGCGCGCAGGCCGCCTGGCGCCGGGTCGTCTCCACGGCGGCCCAGCTCGGCGTCCCCGCGCCGGGGTTCTCCGCGGCGCTCGCGTACTACGACGCCCTGCGCGCGGAGCGGCTGCCGGCCGCGCTCATCCAGGGGCAGCGCGACTTCTTCGGCGCGCACACCTACAAGCGGGTGGACAGGTCCGGCTCCTTCCACACGCTCTGGGGCGGCGACCGGTCGGAGATCCCCGCCGACTGACGCCCGCCGCCGTGTGGGCCCGGCGCGGCCGGGCCTACGCGGCGACCGGCGGGATGATGAGCTGCTCCGCCCACACCGTCTTGCCCGTCGCGGTGTAGCGGGTGCCCTGGGCGTCGGTGAGCTGCGCGACGATGGCCAGCCCGCGCCCGTCCTGGTCGCTGGGAGAGGCGTGACGTGGGTGCGGGGCGGCGCTGCAGGAGTCCGACACCTCGCAGACCAGGACCCGGTCGCGGATGAGGCGCAACCGGATCGGCCCCGTGGAGTAACGGATGGCGTTGGTGACGAGTTCGCTGACGACCAGGGTGGTGGTGAAGGCCAGCTCCGGCAGTTTCCACTCGGTCAGCAGCCGGTCCGCCCAGTCCCGTGCGTCCGCCACCGCCGCAGGGTCGTTGGCCACCTCGCGGGTGGCGACGTCGTCGGAGTCCAGGCAGCGGGTGCGGGCGGCCAGGAGCACCGGGTCCGTGCCGGGAGCGGCCGTGCGCAGGACGCCGTCGAGCACCGTCGCCGGGTCCGCGGCCGCCGCGTCGGCGGCGGGCAGCACACGCAGCCCGGTCACCTGGCCGGCCTCCTGCGCGCCGGCGTGGGTCCCGTCCGCTCCGCAGCTGAGCACCAGCACGCTGCCGGGCGGCACGTCGCACTCGGTGACCTCCGGCTCGCCTGGCGCGGGGCCGTCCCCGTCCGCCGCGCCCGGGGGCGGCGCCGGCGCGGCGGCCGTGCAGCCGCCGCACGCCACGGTGCAGCGGCAGGCCACGGGGTCGTAGACGACGATCAGGCACCGGTCGGCCTCGTTGCCCACGGGGGTCGCGGCGGGCCGGTGGAGCCGCGAGATGACCTCACCGGGGCTCATGTCCAGCAGCACCAGCGCCCGGACCGCGGCCTTGAGCTGGCTCATCGCGGTCGCCGCGGAGAGGCCCTGCCCGCGGACCGTACCCGTCACCAGGGCCACCCGGGCACTGGGCAGCGGGATGACGTCCACCCAGGCGCCGGGGGCCGCGGAGGACGGCAGGTGCCCGCGCGGATCCTCGATCGCGCTGACCCGCGGGCCCTGCGGTGCCAGCAGCGCCTCCTGCAGGATGCGCCCGGCGGCGTTCTGGACCAGGCGCCGGCGGGCGCCGTCCAGCAGCCGGGCCGCCTTGCGGGCCAGGGTGCCGGCCAGCACCAGGTCGGCGCGCGAGAAGGCGGGGGAGCCCGTCGTGCGGTAGAAGGCCGCGATGCCGAGGACGACACCCCCGACGTCCAGGGGCATCACGAGCAGGGAGTGCGTGCCGCTGATCCGCAGAAGGGGGGCGCGCACCGGGTCGCGGGTGAGCCATCCCGTCTGCGGGCGGAGGTTCAACACCAGGTGCGGCCGCAGGTCGGTCAGCGGCGCGTGGTACGGCGTCCTGGCCGGCAGGCTGCTGACCTCGCCGACCTCGTAGGCGCGCGGGATCGCCGCGCCCCTGGCCGCCCGGAAGGCGCCCCGCCGGAAGGCGAGCCCGGTGGCCGGCAGGCCCGAAATGGCCGCCTGCTCGGAGACGGTGGCGTCCGACACCTCGACGGCGGCGAAGTCGGCCACGGTCGGCACGGCTGAATCCACGAGCTGCTGGGCTGCGTCGTAGGACCACGGCCGGTCCGCAGGGCCGGCCTGGGGCGGGAGGGTGGCACAGAGCATGACGTTCGCCTCGGGTGAGGTGTGGGGTCGGCGGTTGGTGGCCCTTTCAAGCACTGTCACCGAGCCTGCAGCGCCGTCCGCGCGAACGCATCCCTGTCCGTCCGCAGAGGCCATCGGGGATTTCCCGCAGATGTGAGTGCGGTTTCCCCGCAACACCGGCGGCGCGGGCTGCCCCCCCGCGCGCGCGCGATCTACCGTATGTGCTATGGACGTCCTCAGCCGCTCCGACGGCAGGCAGTCGCACCCGGTCATCACGGTCGTACTCGCCGACGACCACCTGGTGGTCCGCGCGGGCATGCGGCTGCTCATGGCCGCCGACCCGGCCTTCGAGATCGTCGCCGAGACGTCCACCGTCCCCGAGACGCTGGAGGCCGTACGGCGCCACCATCCGCGGGTGCTCGTCCTGGACCTGACGATGTCCGGCAGATCCAGCCTCCCGACGATCCCGGCACTGCTGGCCGAGTCACCCAGGACGCGCATCCTGGTGCTGACCATGCAGGAGGACCCGGCGTTCGCCCGCGAGGCGCTGCGCACGGGCGCCGCCGGCTACCTGCTCAAGGAGGCCGCCGCCGAGGAACTGATCGCCGCCGCCCACCAGGTGGCGTGTGGTGCCACCTACGTCCAGCCCTCGCTCGGTGCCCGGCTCGCCGTGGAGGACCTGGACCTGGCGGAGCGGCACCACGAGGAGCCGCTCACCGACCGCGAGGCGCAGGTCCTGACCCTGCTGGCGCTGGGGCACACCAACCAGGAGATCGCCCGGCGGCTGTTCGTCTCCGTACGGACGGTGGAGACCCACCGGTCGCGGCTGCGGGACAAGCTCGGCAAGGAGAGCCGGGCCGAGCTGATCGCGGCGGCCAGAGAGCGCGGGCTGGTGGCATGACGCCGTCCGGCCCAGGAAGGACCGGGACGCGCCTGGCCCTCGAGGGGCTGGGCACCTGCCTCCTGGCGGCGGCGACCGTCATGGAGGTCACCGACCGCTCGCAGGCCTGGGAGCTCGCCCTCGCCCTGGCCTCCGCGGTCTGCTATCTGCTCCTCACCCCCCTGGTGGCGCCGCGGCAGCGGATGTGGCTGATCGTGGCCATCGCCTTCGCGCTGATGCTGACCGTGGCCGGGACGGTCCGTGTAGCCCAGCAGCCCTCGCTGAACGTCCTGCACGTGCTGCCGCTGCTGCTGGTCGCCTACGCGCTGTTCGCCGTCCGTTCCTCGGCACGCCGGGAGACCAGGCTGCGCAGGGAGCGGGTCAGGGCCCGGCACGACGGCGAGGAGCGCGAGCGCCGCCGCTGGGCGCGCGAGCTGCACGACGACACCCTGCAGGAACTCGGCGCGGTGCAGGTGGTGTTGTCCACCGCCGCCGCGGACGGGCGGCCCGAGGCCATGCGGGAGGCCATCGACCAGGCGCGCGGCCTGGTCGGCAACCAGATCGTCTCGCTGCGGCATCTGATCGTCGACCTGCGCCCCGTCGTCCTGGACGAGCTGGGTCTGCAGCCGGCGCTGCAGGCGCTGTGCCGGCGCTCCTTCGAGACGTACCGCATCCGCACCGAGTTGCGGCTCGGCCCGCAGGCGGACACCGTGTGCGGGAGGCTCACGGCCGAGACGCAGGCGCAGATGTACCGGATCGTCCAGGAGGCGATCACCAACGCCGTGAAGCACGCCGAGCCGACCCGGGTGGTGGTCAACCTGGAGAGCGACCAGCGTTACGTGCACGTGGCGATCACCGACAACGGGCACGGGATGGCCGCGGCGACCGCCGCGGGCCGCGCCGCCCCCCGCGCCGCCGCGTCGCCTTCGCCGCAGACCCGCGGCATCGGCATGTCGGCGATGCGCGAGCGTGCGGAGCTCATCGACGCCCGGCTCACCGTCCGCAGCGCCCCGGGCGAGGGCACGACCGTCGACCTGCGGGTGCCGTGGGGGCCGGGCGAGCCCCCCTGCGAGCTCCGCGGCGAGGTCGCCGGCGGGGGGTGAACACGGGCCGCCTGCGCGGGCGCGGACCCCGACCGGCAGTATGGAGGGCGTGCGACTGACGCCTGTGACCTGGGAACGGCTGACCGATGCCGTCGCCGAGCGCGTGCTGGAGCTGAAGCCGGACGACGGCGGCGAGCGCCCCCGGGTCGCCATCGACGGGGCTCCCGCCACGCGCCCGCACGCGCTGGGGGAGGCGCTGACGGAGGCACTGCGGCTGCGGGGCCGGCCGGTCGTGCGGGTACGGGCGGACACCTACTGGCGGCCCGCCTCGCAGCGCTACGAACTCGGGCGCCACGATCCCGACGCCTTCTACGAGCGCTGGCTGGACACGGGCGCGCTGTGGCGGGAGGCCTTCGGCCCGCTCGCGCCGGGCGGCACCGGGCGGGTGCTGCCCTCGCTGCGGGACCCGGCGACCGACCGCGCGACACGGGCCGCGTACGAGGAACTCCCGCCCGGGGGCGTGCTGTTGCTGGAGGGCGCGCTGCTGCAGGGCTACGGCTTCCCCTTCGACCTCTGCGTCCACCTCAGGATGTCGGGGGCGGCCCTGACCAGGCGCACGCCGCAGGAGGAGCGCTGGACGCTCCCGGCGTACGCCCGTTACGAGCAGGAGGCCGCACCCGCCGCGACCGCGGACGTCGTGGTGCACACCGACGACCCGCGCCACCCGGCCTGGACCGGGTGACGCGACGGCCCTTGCCGCCGCCCCGCCGGGACCGTTAGCGTCCCGGTCCACCATGACTGTCGCCATCGCCCCGCTGACCACCGAGCACGTCCCCGAGGCAGCGGCCCTCCTCGACCGCTGGTACGCCAGGACCCGCAAGGCGCTGCCCCACCAGCCGGGCCGGACCGGCGCGCCGCCGGGGGAGGAACTGCTCGGCGAGGTCCTGGCCGGGCCGGGCGTGGAGGCCGTCCTCGCCCGGGGCGGCGACGGGACGGTCACCGGCTACCTCGCCGCGACCCCGCTGGACCTCGGGGACGACGACCGGGCGGTGCTGCGCGCCCATCCGCGTTCCGCGCTGGTCTCCTACGGCGGGCACGCGCTGCGCGGCGGCCGGGACGGGGTGGGGGAGGACGTGCTGCGCGGGCTGTACGCGGCGGTGGCGGCGCGCCTGGTCGCGGAGCGCCGGCACGTGCACTACGTGGACCTGCCGGCCGACGAGGCGGTGGCCTCCGCCTGGTTCCGGACCGGCTTCGGCCTGGAGCGGGTGCGGGGCCTGATGGCGGTGCGGCCGCGCGGGCGGCAGCCGCGCGGGGTGGACGCGCTCTCGGTGCGCCGTGCGGGGCCCGGAGACCTGGACCGCATCGGGCGGATGGCGGTGGAGGCGGCACGCGCCGACCGCGGCACGGCGGTGTTCCGGCCGCAACCCGAGGGCGCGCTCGCGACGTTGCGGACGCACTACGCCGACACCCTGGCCGACGCGCGCTGCGGGGCGTGGGTCGCGGCCCGCAGGGGAGAGGAGATCGGCATGGTGGTGCTGACGCCGGCGGGCCCTGGCCCGGTCGTGCCCGACGGGTGCGTGGAACTGGTCGAGGCGTACGTGACCCAGGCCGCGCGGGGCGAGGGCATCAGCCGGGTGCTGCTCGCGACGGCGCTGGCGTGGGCGTACGACAGCGGTTACCGGTACATCACGGCCAGTTGGCCGGCGGGTTCGCCGGTGTCGGCGGGTCACTGGCCGGCGGTGGGCTTCCGGCCGGTGGCGTACCGGCTGCAGCGGGTGCTGGACCCGCGCATGTGCGTCACACCACAACGTTGACAGGTTTGAGTGGTGCGAAGCACTCCTCCTTCACTGTTAAACTAATATCAGCTCGCCCGGTGGACCCAGGAGCGTCCGCGGCGAACTCCTCAGCTGCCCCGGCCAGATCCCCCCGTCCTGGCCGGGGCTTCCCCTTGCTCTTGGTCTGGACATGACCAATTCATGGGAGTACCTTCGCTGTTGGTCCAGACCTAGTGCCTGCAGGCTGCGCACTGCTCTCAGAACTCCCCCACGTTCTCCGAGGAGCGAAGCATGCACAGGAAATTCGGCCCCGCCGTCGTCGGTCTGGGCCTCGCGGTGCTGTCCGTGCTCGGCACCGGCAGCGCCTGGAGCCACGGCTACACCGACGCCCCCATCAGTCGTCAGAAGCTCTGCGCCAACGGCGCCGTGACCAACTGCGGTGACATCCAGTGGGAGCCGCAGAGCGTCGAGGGCCCCAAGGGCTTCCCGTCCCTCGGCCCCTCCGACGGCACCCTCTGCGCCGGTGGCAACAGCCGGTTCGCCCAGCTCGACAACCCGCGCGGCGGCACCGGCTGGCCCGCCACCAAGGTGACGGCCAATCAGAGCTACAGCTTCCGCTGGCAGTTCACCGCGTCGCACGCGACGAGCGACTTCAGGTACTACATCACCAAGCAGGGCTTCGACCCCAGCCGGCCGCTCACCCGCTCCGCGCTGACCCTGACGCCGTTCCTGACCGTCGACTACAACGGCGCCAGGCCGCCCGCCACCGTCACCCACCAGGGCACCATGCCCAGCCGGACCGGGAAGCACATCATCCTGGCCGTGTGGTCCGTCGCGGACACCGGGAACGCCTTCTACGCCTGCTCCGACGTGCAGTTCTAGGCGTCCCGGAGCGGGCCGGCGGCCGAGCAGCCGCTCCCGTACGGCGTCGGCTCCGGCGGGGGTGACTCCGCCGGAGCCGGTGCGGGCGGCGCGGACGCGTGTCCCGCCGCCGTCCACCACCAGCTCGGTGCCCGTGACCCAGGCCGCCTCGTCCGAGACCGGCCGGCGCACGGCCCGGGCCACGCCGGGTTCCCCGATGCGTCCCATCGGCAGTCCGGCGGCGATCGCGCCCTCGGCGCCCTGCCACCCGAAGCGCGCCACATCGGTGCGCACCAGGCCGGGGGAGACCGCACCTGACGATGCAGCTCGCGGGCGAACTCGGCGCGGCCGTACGGGTCAACGCGAGGGGGTCCGTCATGGGGTGACGATGTCATGGCGGTCCGTCGGTTTCCGGGTCCTCCGCCCCGGGATCAGGGTCGCGGGGCGGAGGACCTGGGGGCGGGGAGTTCAGGGGGTCAGGGGATCAGGGGGTCAGGGGGTCAGTGTCCACTTCTGGTTGGCGCCGCCGGTGCAGGTCCACAGCTGGAGCCTGGTGCCGTTGGCGGAGTTGTTGCCGGTGACGTCCAGGCACTTGTTCGCCTGCGGATTGACGATGTCGCGCGCCCCGGACAGGACCCACTTCTGGTTGGTGCCGCCGGCGCAGTCCCACAGCTGCAGCTGGGATCCGTCGGCGGTGCCGAAGTCCTTGACGTCCAGGCACTTGCCGAGGGCGCGCAGGGTGCCGTCGGATGCCGTGGTCCACTGCTGGGCGGCGGTGCCGTTGCAGTCGTAGAGCTGGACGGGTGTGCCGTTGGCGGGGTTGGCCCCGGCGACGTCGACGCACTTGCCCGCGAGGCCCGTGATGCGGCCGGTGGTGCCGCCCCCGCCCCCGCCGTCGGAGGTGGTGACGCGGACGTAGTCGACGACCAGTTGCTGCGGGAAGGCGGTGCTGCCGTCAGGGTCGCCCGGCCAGTAGCCGCCCACGGCGAGGTTGAGGATGACGAAGAACGGCTTGTTGAACACCCACTGGCGGCCGCCGAGGTCGGCGGGGGTGCGCCGCTGGTAGACGGTGCCGTCGACGGACCAGCTGATGGAGTCCGGGTTCCAGTCGACGGCGAAGGTGTGGAACGTGTCGGCGAAGGCCTGTCCGCCCGGCAGGGTGTAGCCGGCGCCGATGCCGCCCGAGCCGAAGTAGTCGGGGCCGTGGATCGTGCCGTGCACGGTGCCGGGCTCGAAGCCGACGTTCTCCATGATGTCGATCTCGCCGCTGGCGGGCCAGCCGACGTCGCCGATGTCGTTGCCCAGCATCCAGAACGCGGGCCACATGCCCTGGCCGCGCGGGACCTTCATCCTGGTCTCGACGTGGCCGTAGGTGGTGGTGAAGCGGCCCGCGGTGTTGAGCCGGGCGGAGGTGTACTGGCAACTGCCGTACCAGCACTGGTAGCCGGCGGGGTTCTCCTTGCGGGCGGTGATGACGAGATGGCCCTGGCCGTCGAGGGCCGCGTTGCGGTTGCCGGCGGTGTAGAACTGCCGCTCGTGGTTGTTGACGTTGTCGCCGGTCTCGATCTGCCACTTGCCGCCGTCCACGGCGCTGCCGGCCGGCCCGTCGAACTCGTCGGCGAAGGTGGTGACGGCGGCGGTGGCGGCGGGGGCCGCGGGGAGGGGGCGGTCGCCGGTGCCGGTGGTGGTGAGGGCGGCGAGGGCGAGGAGCCCGGCGAGGCCGGCGGCGAACAGGGCGCGGGTGCGCGGGAGTCGGCGCGGGCGGGGGCGTGGGGGGAGTGCCTTCACAGGGGCGCTGCCTTTCGGGGCGGTCGTGGGGGTGACGGACGGGGGTGGGTGCATGACGGTCATGCACCTGACATTCCTTGGAACCTCGTGCGTGGGGGCACGGGATTCCCGTCCGTCTTTGTTCAAGGCTTAGTTCACGCCGTGATTGAACTGCCGCCCCCACACCCCGTCAAGAGGTCTGGACCAAGAAGGGGCGGGCGGTCCCGGACGGAGGCCCGCCCGGTCCCGCCCGCCCCACCGGCGTCGAGCCCCCTCACGTACCGGGCTTGCGCCCGTACACGTACACGTCGTCACCGTTCTTCAGCAGGCTCCAGTACTTCTTGGCGTCCGCCTTGCGCATGTTCACGCAGCCGTGCGACCCCGGCGGCGACCACACGCTCCCCGCGATCGAGTGGAACGCCTGCCCCCCGTCGAAGAACTGGCTGTACGGCATGGCGACGTTGTACAGCGTCGACCAGTGGTCGATGTTCCGCCAGTAGATCTTCTTGGCGCCGGTGCGGGTCTCGTAGCCGTTGCGGCCGGTGCGCACCGGGACCGGCCCGTACTTCAGCTTCTTGCCGTCCTGTATCCAGCTCAGCTGCCGCGTGAGGTCCACGCACGCGATCCGCCCCTTGTTCGTGGGGCACTTGCCGGCCTTGTCGGGATTGGAGCCCGCCGCCTTCTGGGCGTTCATGATCTTCATGACGCCCCAGGTCACCGGCCCCGCGTAGCCGATGTTCGGCGATATCCCGTACTTCGTCTGGAAGGCGCGTATCGCCTTGCAGTCGGCCGCCGACTGCTTACCGTCCACCGGCCGTCCCAGGAACTTCTCCACCTGCTTCTGGTACGGCCCCTTGCTCGTCGTGCACGATGCGGCCTGCGCCGTGCCGCCCCCCGCCACGACCGGTGTCACGGCCATCACCGCCACCGCGAGGGCGGCCCCCGCCCGTCGTCCCGCTGACGCTCCCGCTCTCATCGCTTCCCCTTCCCCGGTGAGGCCGTCGCGCGACGGCCTCACCCCCTAGGACAACCGGGAGCCACCGGAGGTTGCGGAACGACCGGCGTGGGAAGCGGAACCGGTGGATCGTCAGCCGCGCGGGGCGCAGTCGAGGGTCTCGCGGACGATGCGCACGGCCTCCTCCGTGTCGGCGCGCGAGACGTCCAGGTGGAAGACGAAGCGCAGCCGCCCGGGGTAGCCGGCGCAGCGCAGCCCGCGCCGTGCGAGACGCTCCTGCACCTCCTCGGCGGACAGCCCCGGCGCCGGCTCGGCGAAGACCATGTTGGTCTGGGCGTCGCCCACCACCAGACCCGGCACGCCCTTGATCCCCTCCGCGAACAGCGCCGCGTTCGCGTGGTCCTCGGCGAGGCGCGCCACCTGGTGCTCCAGCGCGTACAGCGCACCCGCCGCAAGGATGCCCGCCTGCCGCATCCCGCCGCCGAGCGCCTTGCGCCAGCGCAGCGCCCGCGCCACGAACTCCCGGCTGCCCAGCAGCGCGGAACCGACCGGGGCGCCCAGACCCTTGCTGAAGCAGACCGAGACGCTGTCGAAGTGGCCGGCGATCAGCCGCGCCTGTTCGTACGGGTCGCCGCCCGCGGCCACCGCGGCGTTGAACAGCCGCGCCCCGTCGAGGTGCGTGGCCAGCCCGTGCTCGCGCGCCAGCCCGGTGGCGGCCCGCAGGTAGTCCATGGGGACGGCCCGGCCGCCGATGGTGTCCTCCAGGCACAGCAGCCGGGTGCGCGGGAAGTGCGGATCGTCCGGCTTCACCGCGGCCGCGATGTCGGCCGGGTCCAGCGTCCCGTCCGCCCGGTGGGGCAGCGGCTGCGGCTGGATCCCGCCGAGCACCGCACCGCCGCCGCCCTCCCAGCGGTACACGTGCGCCGACTGCCCGGCGATGTATTCGTCACCGCGGCCGCAGTGCGTCAGCAGCGCGCACAGGTTGCTCTGCGTGCCGGACGAGACGAACAGCGCCGCCTCGAAGCCGAGCCGCTCCGCGATCCGCTCCTGGAGGGCGTTGACCGTCGGGTCGTCGGCGAAGACGTCGTCGCCCACCTCGGCCTCCGCCATGGCCCGGCGCATGGCCGCGCCGGGCCGTGTGACGGTGTCGCTGCGCAGGTCGACGACCCGTCCGGGCTGCTCATCGGTGACATCAGTGATCGGCATACGGTCACCCTGCCATGCCCGCTCATCGGTAGGATCGTCGGGTGAATTCCTACTGGCACGTCGTCCTTCCGCCGCTGTGCGCCTGACCGGGCGCACTCACTGACGGTTCAGACCCCGGCCCCCGGCAGGCCATCAGGCCGACAGGCTCGCCACGCCGCGCGGCGCCGCCGTGGTGCTGTACCTCGCCGTGCTGACGACGTTCCTGGCCTACCGGCTCTTCGGGCTCGGGCTGCGGCACACACCAGTCGGCGGCCACCACGCTCACCCTGGCCGAGCCCGCCGTGGCCGCGCTGCTCGGCGCCGTCGTGCTCGCCGTGCTCGCCGAGCGGCCGACTCCGCTGTCCTGGGCGGGACTGGCCGTACTCCTCCTCGCCCTGGCGGCGCTCTCCCCCAGGGACCGCTGACGGATCACCCGGCGGACGGACTTCCGGCCTGCCGGCCCGTTCCCGCCCCGCGTCACTGGGGCGGGATGTCGTCCATGCGCTCGCCCTCCGCCTGGGAGGGGGTCGTCCGGGGCACGTCCGGGTGGATTTCCATCGTGCTGCGCTCGGCTTCGTCGTAGATCCGCTCCCCCTCCGCCTGGGACGGGGTCTCGGCGTAGAGGAACGGATCGGCGTCCGAGGACGTGGACTTCATGGCGGACCTCCTACGCTCGCTGCCTCCATCCTGCTCCCTCACGCCCTGCGCGGCGAGACCAGCAGGAACGCCCTCCGCCGGCGGTCGTGGTGCAGCGTGCACTGCCAGCCGTACGCCTCCAGTACGCCCTGGCACCGGAACAGCTCGGCCTCGGCGGTGCCGGCGGCGTCTCCGGCGGGCGAGTGCCAGGACACCTCGGCGACCCCGCTCTGGGCGGAGGGCGCTACGGCGTATCCGGTGGCCGAGGGCCGCCCGGCGGCGTCGCGCCTTGACGGGGGCCGGCCGGCCGCCTCCAGCGCCAGGGCGACGGCGTGGACGAGGCGTTCGCGCTCCCAGGGTGCGGGGCGCGTGGTGTCGCCGTCCTGCAGGACACGGCGGATCTCCAGCAGCCCCGACCAGGCCGACGCGACCTCGGCGGCGCGGCGGGGGGCGGCGGTGCCCGTGCCGTGCCCGTCGTCGGCCGCGAAGCCGGGCTCCGCGACCGGCTCCGGTTGCGGGCCGGGAGCGACGGCGGGCGCCGCCCCGGACTCCCGGGCGGGGGGCTCCACGCGGGCCAGTTCGGTGCGGACCCGGCGGCCCTCCTGGGTGAGGTAGTAGCCGCCGGTGCGCCCGTAACGCACGGCGAGGCCCTGCCTGGCCAGCGCGGCGCAGGTCGGTTCGCGTGCGCCGAGCTGACCGGTGTTGGCGTCGGACTCCAGCAGGGCTCGGCGCTGGACGGCGGTCAGGGTCATGCGACGCACCCTATGAGGCGGACGCGGGGGGCCGGAATGCCCTACACTCGAAATCGAGCAGTTGTTCGAAAGAGGTGGAGGCGGACACATCATGGTCGAAGCCGAGCCGCACCAGGACCCCGGTCCCTGCGTGCTGTACATCCGCTGCGGCGGGACCGATCCGGCGACGCTCGCGGCGCTGGCCGGGCTCGTCGGCCGGTTCACCCCCGTCGTCCGCGCCGAACCGCCGGACGCGGTCGTGGCCGACGTACGCTCCGCGGTGAGCTTCTACGGGCTGCTGCCCGAGCAGCTCGCCCTCATGATCAGCACCCGGGCCTCGGCCCTGTACGACGTGAGCCTCACGATCGGCGTCGCCGGAAGCCGCACGGTCGCCGCCATGGCCGCCTGCGACGTTCTCGTCGGCCGGATCCGGGCCGTCGACTCCGATCCGCGGGCCGTCGCCGACTTCCTGCGCGCCAAACCGGTGGCGGCCCTTCCCGGGATCACCGCGGAGGCCGTCCGGACGCTGGCGGTGGCCGGGCTGTACACCGTCGGGGAGGTCGCCGCCACGCCGCTGCCCGAGATCCAGGCGGTCCTCGGCGCCGACACCGGGCGCGGCGTGTGGGAACGCGCGCACGGCCTCGACCCCGCCCCGATCACGCCCGAGCACCCGCCCGGCTCGCTCGCCGCCGACCGTCTCTTCACCGCCGACGCCACCGACCCCACCGACCAGGGTGCGCTGAGCCGGGCCGTCCTCGAACTCGGGCTCGGCCTCGGGGACCGGCTGCGCAGCACGGGCCGCACCGCCACCGGGCTCACCCTGACCGTCCGGCTCGCCGGCGGCTCGTCCGTCAGCCGCAGCCGCAGCCTGCCGGAGCCCACCTCCGACCCCGGGGAACTCGCCGAGGCCGCCTACGCCATGCACGAGGCCCTCGGTCGGCACGGCGCCCCCGTGCGGGCGGTGGCGCTGCGCGCCGAGGGGCTGTCCGCGGCCGACCTTCGCCGAGCCCGTTGCGTGCCGGTCGGTGCGGGCCGCGGACGTGCCGTGCTGCCGTCGACCTTCGCGGATCCGCCCGCGCCCGGCCCCGCTCAGGAGGAGCGCCGGCTGTCCTCGTGAAGCGCCTCCAGCACGGCGGCCATCACCTCCGCCCCGTCAAGGGGGCGGGGCAGTGGTGCGCGCCGGGCCCGCGCCATGTCCGCGAAGCACCCGTCGCACACGGCGAGCGGGAGATGACGGATGCCGCAGTCGCGGACGGTGTCGTCCTCCCGCCCGCAGACGTCGCATCCCGATGATGCCGCCATGTGTTCGATACTGCCTGGTTCCGGTGCTTCGCGACAGGGTGCGATCGATGTTCGACGTTCCGTCAGAGTCCCTTCGGCCAGGGGCACTTGACCTGGCCGTGGGCCTCGCGCCGGTCCCTGGCGCGGCGCCGGTTGCGAGGTCGCCGGGACGGGGCAAGGGTGGGAAGGGGGAACTTCCGATCGAGCATCGAACGGAGCTTCTCATGCACGGGATGAAGGCCGACCTCTACGCGCGCGACCTGACCGAAGCGCGCTGGGTGAAGAGCAGCAAGAGCCCCTACCGGGAAACCTGCGTCGAGGTCGCGGAACTCGCCGGCGGAGCCGTCGCGATCCGCGACTCGAACAACACGGACCTGCCGCCCCTGCGGTTCACCGCCGAGGAGTGGACGGCGTTCCGGGAGGGTGTGCGCGACGGCGAGTTCGGTTAGGGCCCACCGCGTATCGACTCCGCTCGGCGGGCCGGTCCGCCGAGGCCGATCGAGGCCTCGGTGAGCGGGTCCGCCGAGCCCCGTCGACCGCGGCGTCCCCCTTCTCCGCCGAGCATATGGTTGCCTGGGGCGACCACCTGATGGCCTCGGTGCTTGCGTCGCGGAAGGGATCGGGTTCAGGGTGGTCGGGAAGGCAGTACCGGACCTCGATCGGGGGTTCCCCATGCGAGCGAGAAAGGCCGACCTCTACGCGCGGGACCTGAGGGATGCGCGCTGGGTCAAGAGCAGTAAGAGCGGTTACCTGCCGGAGTGCGTCGAGGTGGCGGACCTCGGCGGCGGAGCCGTCGCCATCCGGGATTCCGAGAACAAGGACCTGCCGCCCCTGCGGTTCACCGCACAGGAGTGGACGGCGTTCAGGGAAGGTGTGCGCGAGGGCGAGTTCGGTCAGCACCCGTGACGTCCCCCTCGCTCGGCGGGCCGGTGGGACCGGCCCGCCGAGCGCGTCACGCGTCGCCCAGCACCCGGAGCGTCTGTGCCCGCAGCGCGCACGCCACCACGCCCTCGCGGGTGTGCCGCAGCTGCGGTTCCGTCGCAGGGTGCCGCCCGGAGATCAGGTCCACGATGCGGTACGCCGTCTCCTCGTCCTCCGCCGCGATGCACACCAGGACCGTGCCACGGTCCGCCTCCTGCTCCGCCATGGGCGCCTCCTCCGTCGTCCGGCCATCCCCGTGGACGCGTCGGAAGACCCCGCCGCCCCCGCCGCGGTTCTGCGCCCGGCGCCGGCCTGCACGAAGCACCACGGGGTGCGCGGGGCTTACGATGAGGCGCCGCCGCCCGTACCCGGAGAGGAAGCCTTGGCCAAGCAACGGATTCCGGTCGTCGTCATCGCGGGATTCCTGGGCTCGGGAAAGACCACGCTCCTCAACCACCTCCTGCGCAACAGCGGCGGCACCCGCATCGGCGCCATCGTCAACGACTTCGGCAGCATCAACATCGACGCTCTCTCCGTCGCCGGCCAGGTGGACTCCATGGTCGCCCTCGACAACGGCTGCCTGTGCTGCGCCGTCGACGCCACCGAGATGGACGACATGCTCGCCCGGCTCTCCCGTCCGCAGGCCCGCATCGACGTCATCGTCATCGAGGCCAGCGGTCTGGCCGAGCCTCAGGGCATGATCCGGCTGCTGCTCGCGAGCACCGACACCGCCATCACCTACGGCGGGCTGGTCGAGGTCGTCGACGCCGCCGAGTTCGAGGCGGTGCGTGCGCGGCACCCCGAACTCGACCGCCATGTGCGGGCCGCCGACCTCGTCGTCCTCAACAAGACCGACCGCGTCGACGCCGCCGGCCGCGAACGCGTGCGTGACGCGCTGGCGGCCGTGGCCCCCGGAACGCCGCTCGTCGAGGCCGCCCACGGCCGAGTGGACCCCGCCCTGCTCTTCGAACCGCGGGCCCGTGCGGCGGTCGGCACGGCCGCCCGCCAGCTGTCGTTCGACGAGCTGTCCGCCGACGACGGCCACGGGCACCACGCGGACGGCGACCACACCGGCCATCTCCACGCGGCGTACGACAGCGTGGAGTTCACCTCCGAGGCGCCGCTGCACCCCCGCCGGCTGATGGAGTTCCTCGACGACAGGCCCGCTGGGCTCTACCGGATGAAGGGTTTCGTGCGCTTCGCCGCGCCCGCCCATCGCCGGAAGTACACCCTGCACGCCGTCGGCGGCTTCCTTCGCTTCGTGCCGTCGTCCTGGTCCCGGGGCGAATCCCGCGCCACCCGGCTGGTGATGATCGGTTCGGGGCTCGACGCGCACGCCCTGCGCAAGGCTCTCGACGCCTGCGTGGCCGAGCCGGACGGGGAACTCGCCGAGGACGCCATGCTCGGCGTCCTGCGCTACGTCCGTCCCTGACGCCCCCGCGCGCCCCGGAGGCGGCGGCCGGCCGCCGCCGCCCGCGGGTTTCCACGGGTCCGGGCGGTGTCAGCGGCCGCGCGGGGCGCGGGCCGTCGCACCGGTGCGCTCGCGGAGGAGGACGCGCAGGTCGTCGCCGAGCTCGCCGACGCGTGCTGACCCCCGTCCCTCCGTGCGGGCGGCCGGACCGCGTGTCCCGATCCGAGGGTCGCGCGTCCCACCGGCATCCGGCGGGACGGGCCGCCGCGGCCGACGATGGATCCACCGGCACCGGGCGCCCCGCCCGGCCGCCGGCGGAACCCGGAGACCTGTCAGGAGATTCGACGTGGCTGAAATCATCGCGGACATCGAGGTGCCCGCTACCCGGCTCGTGGCGGAGGCGACCGAACTGGTGCGGAAGGCCGCCGGCCCGGTGGTGTACCACCACTCCCGCCGGGTGTACTTCTGGGCGTCGATGCGCGGCCGCAACCGCGGGTGGGACTTCGACCCCGAGCTGCTGTACGTCGGCGCCCTCTTCCACGACCTGGGGCTGACCGACACCTACGCCCGTACCGACCAGCGCTTCGAGATCGACGGCGCCGACGAGGCCCGCCGCTTCCTGCTGCAGCACGACGTCCCCGAGGAGCGTGCGCGGCTGGTGTGGGAGGCGATCGCCCTGCACACCACCCCGGAGATCCCGTGGCACATGGCGCCCGAGATCGCCCTGGTCACCTCGGGCGTCGAGGTCGACGTCCTCGGTTTTGGGTACGACGAGATCACGGCGGAGGAGCGCGAGGCGGTTGTCGCCGCCCACCCGCGGCCAGACTTCAAGAACAACATCCTCAAGGAGTTCACCCACGGCATCGCACCGCGCCCCGGCACGACGTTCGGCAACGTCAAGGCCGACGTCCTGGAGCGCTTCGTGCCCGGCTTCGTCCGCGGGAACTTCGTGGACACCATCCTCCAGTCCCCCTGGGCGGAGTGACCGCGGCGCCCGTCCCGGCCGGTGCGGTCAGTCCTCTTCGGTGCCGTACGGCCGGGTGGTGCGGAAGCGGTCGCGGTAGGTCCCGGGGCTGACGCCGAGTCGGCGCCGGAAAGCGCGGCGCAGCGTCTCCTCGGACCCGAAGCCGCTGCGCCGGGCGACCGTGTCGAGGGCGTCGTCGCCGGCTTCGAGCAGGGCCTGCGCGGCCTCGACGCGGATGCGTTCGACGTACTGCGCGGCGGTGCCGCCGGTCTCGGTGCGGAACAGCCGGGTCAGATGCCGTGAGCTGACCCCGGCCCGTGCCGCGAGCGCGGCCAGGCTGTGGTCGGCGGCAGGGTCGGCGGCCACCTGGTCGAGGACCTGGCGCAGCACCGAGTGCGCGGGGTGCCGGGGGCTCTGCCGGACGCTGAACTGCGACTGGCCGCCGGGCCGGGCCATGAAGACGACCAGGAACTTGGCCGCCTTGCGGGCGATGTCCGGGCCGAGGTCGGACTCGACCAGGGACAGGGTCAGGTCGATTCCCGCGCTGATGCCCGCGGAGGTGATGAAGCGGCCGTCCCGTACGAAGATCGCGTCGCTGTCGACCTCGACCTTGGGGTAGCGGGCGGCGAGGTCGTCGGCCAGCCGCCAGTGCGTGGCGGCCCGCCGTCCGTCCAGCAGTCCGGTCGCGGCCAGCGGGAACGCGCCCGCGCAGACCGAGGCGACGGTACGGGAGCGGTCCGCGAGGCGGGTGATGCCGGCCACCAGCGCGGTGTCGGCCACCGCCGCCCACCAGTCGGGGCGCCCGGGGATGACCAGGGTGTCGACCGGGAAGTCGACCTCGTCCAGCGCCAGGTCGGGCACCAGCCGCAGTCCCGCGGTGGTCGTCACCGGCGCGCCGTCCGGGGAGACGGTGCTCGTCACGTAGTGCGCGCCGTACTCGTTCGCCGCCGTGTACACATCGAGCGGACCCGTCACGTCCATCAACTGCAGTCCCTCGAACAACAGCACCAGCACCCGGTGCGGCGGCACGACCGTCGCGGTCCCGGAGGGCTGGTGCGGGTTCACGCGGGACGTCACTGTCGTTCCTCCGGGTGCGGGCCGGTCCGGGGGACCGCCGCGGAGGCCCATGTGGCCCGCGTCCCGCGGACGTTGGGTCCGCGGAACCCCGTCCGGCCCGCCATTGTCGCCCATGCCCGCGGGCGCCTACGACGCCGGGCTGGTGACCCCGGCGACGGACCGCTGGAGCGGGGCGAGGCGGCGCGTGGTGACCACGCGGCGGCCCCGCTCGTCGTCGTGGATGCAGGTGGACCCGGCCAGCCGGCGCACGATCTCCAGCCCGCGGCCGTGCTCGTCCGGCGGGGTGCTGTCGGGCGAGGCCCCGTCGTGGTGCCGGGCCTCGCCGCTGTCGGTGACGGTGATGACCAGGCCGTCGTCGTGCATGCACAGCCGGATCGACATCTGGGCCCGCCCGTGACGCGCGGCGTTCGCGGCGAGCTCGTCGACGATCAGTTCGGCGGCGATGCGGTCCTCCGCGGCCAGTCCCCAGAGCCCGAGCAGCTCGGACGTGAAGTGCCGCGCGGCGCCCACGTAGGCGGCCTCGGCGGGCTGCACGAGTTCCGCCGAGCGAGTGGGGGTGGTGTCACCGCACATGACGTGTGGGCCCTTCATCGATGAGGCCCGCGGTCCCGGCGACCGCGGGGTCGCCCCACCGGCCACGCCGCCGCGCGGCACGCCGTGACGCCGGCCTGACTTCCGGCCGCCGTGCCCGGCACCGCTTCCGTCCCCCCGCGCGGATAGCGTGGACGTGTGCGTCTTCTTGTGATGTCCGATACACACCTGCCCAAACGTGCCAAGGAGCTTCCGGCCGAACTACTGGACCGGATTCCCGAGGCCGACGCCGTCATCCACGCCGGCGACTGGGTCGACGACGCGACCCTCGACCTGCTGGAGGCGAGGTCACGCCGGGTGATCGGCGTCTACGGCAACAACGACGGCCCCGGGCTGCGCGCGCGCCTGCCCGAGGTCGCCCTCGCCGAGCTGGGCGGGCTGCGCTTCGGCGTGGTGCACGACAGCGGCCCGGCACAGGGACGCGAACGCCGCTGCGAGGAGCGCTTCCCGGATCTGGACGTGCTGGTCTTCGGGCACAGCCACATCCCCTGGGACAGCACCGCACCGGGCGGGCTGCGGCTGCTCAACCCCGGTTCCCCGACCGACCGCAGGCGTCAGCCGTACGGCACCTACCTCACCGCCGTGGCGGCCGCGGGCGTGCTGAGCGAGGTGCGGCTGCACGAACTGCCGCGCCGCTGACCCGCGCCGGCGAGCCGCTGCGCCGGGGAGTTCCGGCTCAGCGCTCGAGAGCCGGGTCTCCGGCCTGCCGGACCGCGCCCGAGGGCTCGGAGACCATGACCGCGCCGGGGGCATCGGCGGTCGCCGCCTCCCGCTCCCGGGGCTCCGTCCCGTGCGCGCCGTCCGCGGGCGGCAGCAGCGCCATGACGGCCTGGCGGTGCGCGTCGCCGGCGTCCTCGTCGAAGGGGTCCGGGGTCGCCGGCACCTGCACCCGGAGCACCGGCCCCGTGCCCAGACGCACATAGCCGCGGCCCGGCGGCACCTGCGCGGCGGACGTCGAGCACTGCGGCGCGCCGAGCACCGCCTGGGTCTGCTCCGCGGTGACCGCGCCCAGCAGCACCCGGGCCCTGGTCTGGGCGACGACCACCTGGGAGAGCGCCTCGGCGCCGTCGAGGTGGTCGGCGACGGCGACGGTGACCCCGGCCGCCCGGCCGTGCCGCAGCGGGATGTCCAGCAGTTCCTGCGGGTCGGGACGGCTCTCGGCGTGCGCGAGCTGGCTGAGCACCGTCGGCCGGTCGACGAGGATCCACAGCGGCCGCCGTACGTCGTCGGGCGCGGTGCGGCCCGCCTGCCGGGCGCGGTTGACGGCGATCAGACGGCGCTCGGTCTCGTGCGCCGCCCACTCCAGGGTGGCCAGCGTTCCCGCGAGGCCGCTCTCGACGGCCATGACACCGGGCCGGCCGGACAGGAACGCGTACTCGCCGGTCCCGCTGCCGTCGACCACCACGACGTCGCCCTCCGGCAGTGCCTGGAGCGCGATGGAACGCAGCAGTGTGGTGGTGCCCGTGCCGGGGTGGCCGAGGGCGAGCAGGTGCGGCTCCGTCGAGCGCGGGCCGGTGCGCCACACCACCGGGGGAGCGTCCCTGACCTCCTCGCCGTCCTGGACGGGGACGGTGCGCTGCACCGACCCGGGGTCGGTGAAGCCGAGCACCGTCTCCCCGGGGGAGGTGACGAAGCGCTGGGCGGCGATGTCCGTGGGCAGCGGGGGGAGCGCGGTGAGGGTGAGGTGGTTCTCCTCCTCGTTCCACTCGAAGCGGTACTCGCGGCCCCTGCCCACCTTGGCGTGCAGCACGTGCTCGACGCGGGCCCTGGCGGCGGCCTCGCCGTCGGTGAAGTAGGCGGGGTACTTCAGGTGCAGGCGCACCAGTCGTCCGTCCTCGAAGGCGTGGTCGCCGAAGACGTTCTCCCAGCTGCCGTCGTGGGCGTAGAGCGGGCTGGGGTCGTCGGCGACGGACAGATACGGCACCAGGGCCTCGTACAGCGCGGTCAGCCGGTCGTTCTCGGCGCCGCTCGGTCCGCTCGGGGCGGGGGTGCGGTCCCTTCCCATCCAGCCGGCGGAACCCATCCAGGCGGCGAACATCAGGTAGGCGCCGTAGGGCAGCAGGACCAGGACGAGGAACCCGGCCCCCACGGAGGCCAGCAGCGCCGGTCCGCGCCGGTCCTTGGGCGTGCTGCCCCACCAGTCGCGTGCCCAGCCGGCCTGGCGGCGCAGCCCGCGCGCGATGACGAAGAGCGGGTGGAGGACGTCCGTGGTGCTGTCGACGGCGGCCCGCGCGAGCTCACGGCCGCGAGTGAGCGAGGGGCGGCTGCTCAGGAGGGCGGAGAGGGGGCGCCGGACCACGGGGAGCTCCAGAGGGTCGTTGCGGGGGCGGTACGACGGGACGGCGGGAGGGGACGGTGGGTGGGGACGGTGGGAGGGTGGGAGGGGACGTGACGGGAAGGGCCCGGTGCGGAGCGGCGCCGGGCCCGGTGGATCGGCCGTGCGGAACGGCCTAGAACTTGATCCCGCCCAGCAGGCTCGCCAGGCTCGCCCCGCCGGCCTTGATGCTCGGGGCGATGGCGGTGCCCGCGAGGTAGAAACCGAAGAGGGCGCAGACGAGTGCGTGGGACGCCTTGAGTCCGTCCTTCCGGAAGAACAGGAAGACGATGATGCCGAGCAGGACGACGCCTGAGATGGACAGGATCATGGGGGCTACTCCTGTGTGATGGGGACTGTCACCATGAGTTGTTCCAGAATTACAGATAGTAATATGTTCTGAAAAGAGGCGAATGGGTGATTTATAGGGAGGTTCACCCTTTCAGCTCTGCTGAACTGTTTCTTCCGGCGTGATCCTCGCCGGTCATCCGGCGTGTCATGTGGCAGGCCCCGCCGACGGAGCAGTGAAGTCGCCCGTTCGAGTGATCAACATCGTTAAGCTTCGGCCATGGCTTCTCGTTCGGTCCACACCCCGGCCGCTGCACGATCCGGGAGCCCGCCCGGCGAGGCCAGGGCGGTTGAGGCCGCTTAGGGTGGATCACGAGAGCGGTCCCCTCCGCGCACGGCGACCGGCCCCTTGCAGTGAGGAACGATGAGCGAGCCGACCCCGCAGAACGATCCGGCCCAGGACCCCGGCGTCCTGCGGCTCGCAGCCGAGATGTTCGACCTCGCCCGCCGCGGCGGCACGGAGAGGCTGGCGGCCTACGTGGACGCGGGCGTCCCGGCGAACCTCACCAACGACAAGGGCGACACCCTCGTCATGCTCGCCGCCTACCACGGCCACGCCGCCACCGTGGCCGCCCTCCTGCGGCACGGCGCCGACCCCGACCGTGCCAACGACCGCGGCCAGACGCCGCTGGCCGGTGCCGTCTTCAAGGGCGAGGACGAGGTGGTCCGCGTCCTGATCGACGGCGGCGCCGACCCCGCCGCGGGCACCCCGTCGGCCATCGACACCGCCCGCATGTTCGGCAAGGACACACTCCTGGAACTCTTCGGCGCCGTATGACACCCGGACGCGCCACGACGCGCCGCACCCACCATGAAGAGAAGTGGACCCATGACGGAAACCGACAGCTGGAAGAATCCGCTGCGCGATCCATCCGACCGGCGGCTGCCGCGCATCGCGGGCCCGTCCGGGCTGGTGATCTTCGGTGTGACGGGCGACCTGTCCCGCAAGAAGCTGATGCCCGCCGTGTACGACCTGGCCAACCGCGGGCTGCTGCCCCCGGGCTTCTCGCTCGTCGGCTTCGCCCGCCGCGACTGGGCGGACGAGGACTTCGCGCAGGTCGTCCACGACGCCGTCAAGGAGCACGCGCGCACCCCCTTCCGTGAGGAGGTCTGGACGGAGCTGGCCGCCGGAATGCGCTTCGTGCCCGGCGACTTCGGCGACGACGACGCCTTCGAGAATCTGCGCGCGACCGTGGAGGAGCTCGACAAGGCCCGGGGCACCAGCGGCAACTTCGCCTTCTACCTCTCCGTGCCGCCCAAGTTCTTCCCCCTGGTCGCACAGCAGTTGAAGAAGCACGGGCTGTCCGACCCTCCCGAGGGCTCCTGGCGGCGGGCCGTGATCGAGAAGCCCTTCGGCCACGACCTGGCCAGTGCCCAGGAGCTCAACCAGGTGGTCCACCAGGTCTTCCCGCCCGCCGAGGTCTTCCGGATCGACCACTACCTGGGCAAGGAGACGGTCCAGAACATCCTGGCGCTGCGTTTCGCCAACACGATGTTCGAGCCGCTGTGGAACCGCTCCTACGTNGACCACGTGCAGATCACGATGGCCGAGGACATCGGCATCGGCGGCCGCGCGGGCTACTACGACGGCATCGGCGCCGCACGCGACGTCATCCAGAACCACCTGCTGCAGCTCCTCGC